>JAZNVY010000338.1:0-2643 GCA_045593105.1 Eubacteriales bacterium | reverse complement strand
GCGCCAGATAGGCGTGATGGCAAAGATCTGCGCCTTGGGATAAAGACGGCTGACCGTCTCATAAAACCGTTTGCAGTTTTTCGGAAGAACTTCCGGCGCATCAGACTTGCCCCAATCGTTGGTTCCGTAGGCGACGGTGATGGAATCGCCGAAAGCCAGCAGCCGCAGCTTCCAGATTACTCTCCATGGAAAATCCAGCCACGTAGCGCGCCCCCAGCATGGCATTGACGCCATCGCCATGGCGGCACGCGTCTATACCGATATCCAGATCATGCGTGCCCGGGAGCTGGATCCCCTCCAGCCCATCGTCATCGGCATCGGCACCATCCACGGTGGTACGGCGGTCAATATCGTCTGCGATACCGTCACCATGAGCGGTACCGTCCGAAGATGCAAAGATCCCGCCCCGTAACGGAAAGGTGATTTTTAACGAAAAAGCGCTGGAGATCGGCCCAAAGGTCTTTATCCAATACATTTTAGATCAGATGGAAAAATAAACAATAAAAATCCCCCGTATAACGGGGGATTTTTATTTATGCCTTAACCTTCACAACGACCTTACGGACAGGCACCGTCTTTTCAAAGGTCAGTCCGGGGCGGTGGATATCGTGGGGGAAGAGGATGGTATAATCCTCGCTTTCCAGCACGCACCGCACAGCCTTGGGCGCATTTTCGTAAAACTCCACGTCCTTTTCCGGATTATAAGCGACCTTCGGGGTAGCCTTGGAAAGCTCCACCACCTCGATCACCTCTTCGCCGGAGCAAACGTACTGAATATCAATATAATTTCGATGCCCCTCGTTGCGTGCAACCTCGGGCGCCTTGGAATCATACTCCTGCACCATCGCGTAGAGCTCCTTACCCTCCAGCTCGTACTTTCCCACCGGCAGGTGCTCCGCCTCCGCCTTTTTGATAAAATCAAAAGCCTTTTCAAAAAGCGGATGCAGCGCATAATACTTCTCGCAATTCTTCAAACAATCAAATACCATTTTAAAATCCTCCTTAAGCCTCCGTCAGCACGCCGTCGTCCCCCATCTTCAAGGGAGTCACGGCATAGCCGGTATACTTGATGATCTCCTCCAGCTTGGTCTTTTCTGCAAAGTTATTCACCATAGAGAAGACTACACCCTTTTTCTTGGCGCGCCCGGTACGGCCGATCCGATGGATATAGTACTCCATCTCCTCCGGAATGTCGTAGTTCAGGACGCAATCCACGTCGTCCACGTCAATTCCTCGGGCGGCCACGTCCGTCGCCACCAGGACGGAGAGTTTTCCGTCCCGATATTTCTGCATGGTTCTTTCCCGTTTGCTCTGGGGAATGTCGCCGTGCAGGCAATCGCAATCCACACCGTGCTTCTGCAGGTCGTCGCAGAGCCGCTGACACATCACCTTGGTGTTGCAAAAGGCGATGATCCGCTCAAAGGGTCCCTCGGTGATCATCGTAATGGTGGCTTCCGTCTTTTTAAAGGGCGGAACCGTCACCGAATATTGGTCAATATCCGGGCGATCCTCCTTCTTGGGCTCCACGGTGATCTCCACCTCATCCCGTTGATACTTCCAGGAAACGTCCATAACCTCCCGGCTGATGGTGGCGGAAAAGAGACCCAGATTGCGCCGATTTTTTACCATATCTACGATCCGGGTCACGTCCTTATAAAAGCCCATATCCAGCATCCGATCGGCTTCATCCAAAACCACCGTCTGGATCTGATCGAACCGCAGATTGCGGCGCTTATGATGATCCATCAGCCGGCCGGGGGTAGCCACCACGATCTGCGGATTTTTCTCCAGCTGGCGTGCCTGCCCCTCAAGCCCTGCGCCGCCGTAAAGCACCGCCACCCGGATCCCTTTGTAATAAGTCAAAAGCCCCCGAAGCTCCTCGCCGATCTGCATCGCCAGCTCCCGGGTGGGCGCCAGGATCAAGCCCTGAATGGCAGGGTTTTCCGCATCTATATGCTCGATCATCGGAATGCCGAAGGCAAAGGTCTTGCCGGTGCCGGTGGGGGCTTTCGCCACCACGTCCTTCCATGCCATAAACTCCGGAATGGCCAGCTTCTGCACCGTCGTGGGGTAGGCATACCCCTTTTGCTCCAACGCCTTGAGCATCTCCTCGGATAACCCGAGGTCTTTAAACATAACGTTTTCTTCCATATTCTACTTCCTTTTTTATCAGTACACTTTAAACCTCATTTATTCCGTGTCCGGCTTCTGCCCATCATGGGCAAGCCATTTACATTCCGTAAGCTCCAGCTCGGTAAAAGTTGCTTTAAAAGAGGATGCTTCCGGACTGCAGGCATAGACGCCGATACGGTAATAGGTTCTCTGCCATAAATCCGTATGGGGCTCGGTAATTATTTCGCGTCCATTTCAGATCCTTGGTATTAAGCTTCATTTTTTGCCTCGTTTAAGTTTTTGAGTATGTCTATTATAGCATAAAGACGTGGGATAATCAACTGTCAGCAATTCATTCCATAAAAAAAGCCGCCCGATGGGCGGCAATGGCGGGCGGAGCCCGCAGAGGTTAGAGCCGCCAAGGCGGCGGTAGGGGGCACTTTTATATAATAAAAATAGAAAATATAGCGAGCGGCATAGTGGATACTCTGCGCTCTCGGTTTTTGTCGGCCACCCCGGGTGGCAATGACA
>JAZNVY010000337.1:0-3286 GCA_045593105.1 Eubacteriales bacterium | reverse complement strand
GTATAACTGAAAAGTATGGCAAGCATGACCCAAAAGGTCTTGCGTACACGCATCGGTTTTCCGGCTCCGTAGTTATAACTGATTATGGGAGAGACCCCTTGGGTGAAACCGCTGACCGGCACACCGATGGACTGCATAACGCTTTGCATGACGGTCGGTGCGCCCACGTAGAGGTCGCCGCCGTATTGCTTGAGACCTCCATTCATCACCATTGAGATGATGCTTTCGGTAATGGACATGACAAACGGTGAAATTCCAAGAGCGGCGATTCGTCCAATAACGTTCAGACGCGGACGCATCTGCCGGAAACGAATGCGAAGCTGCTCGGTTTTAAAGCAGAGAAAATAAAGGATCCAAAGGGCGCTTAAGGTCTGGGAGATCACCGTCGCCCAGGCGGCACCGGCAACCCCCATGTTCAATCCCTTGATGAAGATGGGATCGAGAATAATATTGGTGACCGCTCCCACCACCACGGAGAGGGTGGCCACAAGGGTCTTTCCCTGGATCAAGATGAAAGAATTGAGTCCCACCGTGATCATTACCATCAAGGTGCCCAATAGATAGATGCGGAGATATTCTGCCGCAAATGGGTAGGTGGCCTCTCCGGCACCGGTGAAATACAAAAAGGGTTCCATGATGCCGTAAAAAACGGCCGGCAAAAGAACGGATAGGATCAGGAGAAGGGAGACGCCGTTCCCCAAGATCTTTTCGGCACGGTCCCGATTCCCTTGGCCTAAGGCAATGGAGGCCAGCGGTCCGCCGCCACCGCTCACAAACATGCTGAATGAGGCGATAATAATGATGATCGGAGAGGCCAGTCCAACGCCGGTGAGCGCCGTCTCGCCAATCAGGTGGCCGATGTAGATTCGATCGACTACGTTATAGAGTAAATTGATGAGTTGGGCGGCAATGGTGGGCAAGCTCATCCGCAGGACGAGCCGCCATATTTTTTCGGTTCCCAACTGATCGGTATTGTTCATAAGATTCACTTCCTTTAAAGATTATTCTATCATAGTTTTTCTTAAAAGAAAAGCCTCGGGTCCAAAATACCCGAGGCAATTTTTACTCCAGAATAACCGCCTTTTTCGGTGCGCGGAGCAGGCGCTCCAGGCTCCGGCAGGCAAGGCAATGATCGTAGTAGCGCTCAAATTCCATTTCGCGCTTACCAAGCTGCGGACAGAAGGTTTCCATGATCTTAATCCCTTCCTGGACGTTGGCTTGGCAGATCTCAATGAAGAATTTGGCAAATTCCTCGCAGAACTCAGCGTGGAAGTCCAGCATCCGCCAGGAGACGGTCTGGGGACGGGTGGGCATGACGCTATGGGCATCAGCCAGTTCCCGTTCCTTCTTGCTGATCTCAAAGACCTTTTGGAAGCTTTCTACCATCGCCGGATTGTGATGGGGATAGAGTCCGCCCTCCATGCCTTTATCGCCCTGCATATAGGCAAAATCAAAGGCGTCGGTCATCTGCTGAAGGAGGTCTACTGCCTCTTTCCAGTCCTCGCCGTAGATATGGGAGAAGTAGTCAGCTTTGACTGCTTCATAATCGCAATCGCGGTTCATCAGAGTCTCGGCGTAGATGTAGACGGGGAAAGCATTAGGGAAGCCGCTCCGCTGGGATCCGTCCTCCACGTAGCCGTCGATGCCGCCGTAGCGAAGGCCGCGGACGTCCTCATAAAGCCGTCTGGCGATGGCCATTCCGCCGGGATCTAAGTACTGATGGCGCCAGAAGTGGTATTCATAAGAAAAGATGGGGCCTTGGAAGGCCTTCTTCCAGGTATGGAGGATGGCCAGGTTTTCTTCTGCGCTGCGAGGTGCTTTCCATGCGTTGTGAACGAAAGCAGGCGGCGCGGGAATGACGCTATTTTCATTCAGGCTGTTGGTGTAGGAACGGGTGACCGGTGCATAGAGCAAGGAGAAGCGTTCGGGGTTCTTGATGACCTGCTCCTCAGCGCCCCAAAGAGTATCCACATAAGCGATAAAGACGATGCGGGTCTCCAGCTTGCGTGCCGTCAGGATCTCGTCCAGCTCGTTGAGCATCATGACGTACCAGTCGGAGGGGTGCTTTTTGCGGCATTCCTCACACTCGCAATGGTTATGAGAACCGTCAGAGAGCCAGACGTGGAGATAATCGGAATTGCTATGGGTCTCGGCATAATCTGCCACCGCCTCCGCCATTCTGGTGCGGACGTGGGGCTTGGACATACAAAGGTTGGTCTTCCAGGACTCTCCCTCGAAGAAATCGCGCTTGCCGTTCAAAAGCGCCAGGCAATCCACCGTCTCCTTGGGCAGGGTGTTGACGTCGGTATTGGAGGGCAGATCATAGATGCCAAAGGGCTTGGCAGTCCAGCCGTGACCGATATCGTGGAACATCAAGCCGCGTTTGGAGATCTCCGATTCGCACTGCCGTTTCCATTGCAGGATCTGGGAGCGGGGCACCGGCTCCGGCTTGCGGTTTGCTTCGTTAAAGGTGTGGTTATAATGGCGGTCGTAATAAGAGGCCGGGATAAAGAACTCCAGCATATAGACGTTCATTTCCAGCTTGGCATAATAGTCTGCCACCTCCAGCATGACCGGCTGGGATTCGGTTCCCTCGTTGCAGAAGCCGCGGAAGCGATGGTCTGCCATTTTATGGTACTTGACCGGCTCGATCTCCTTCATGGGGATATAATCACCGTCCACGCCGGGATAAAGCCAGCGGCAACCGTTCTCACGGAGCATCCGGTAAACGGCGTAAAGCACGCTTCGGGGATTGGAACCGGCCAAAATGCCGCCCTTTTCATCGGTATCAATATGGATGACGTCGTCCAGACGGGGATCCTCCGCTTCGCTGGGAAGACCAAAGTCCTCCAAGAGACCTAAACGAAATCCGTCCTTTGCACCGGGTTCATAAACGATGGCTACGTCACCGTTATCCGGCATCATCATCCGAAGATATTTTTTCAGTTCTTCTGCGGCATGATCTAAGACGTGATCTGCACGCATTTTCTTGATGTAATACATAGCAATTTCCTTTCTGCAGTATTCCCTTACATTATAACATTCTTTTTCGGTGCTTTCAAGGGATAATCAAAAAAATGAAAACGCGCCGACGGCTGTTATCCGGTGCGCTCGGCGCGACGTACTTTCATTATTCACTTAGTTTTATTGACGCAAGTCTTTAAAAAATAAAAAACAAAAAGGATGGAAAAACAAAATGAAGAAGATTATCGCACTCCTTCTCGTTCTCGCAATGAGCTTCTGCTTCTTTGCATGTGACATGCTCGGCGGAACCACCAATCCCCCT
>JAZNVY010000336.1:0-4263 GCA_045593105.1 Eubacteriales bacterium | reverse complement strand
AACCCGGCTTTTACTCCCGGCACAACATGGCCTACTGGCGCCGTACCGACTACATCGGCCTTGGTCCTGCCGCCCACTCCTTTTGGCACGGAGCACGCTATTCCTTTCCCGAGGATCGGGAGGACTTTTGCCGAGCGCCCTGGCCGCTTCGAAACCCGGAGCCCATCACGCCGGAAGAAGCAAGAGAGGAGACGGTCATGCTGGGACTTCGCACCTTTGAGGGAATCCCCCTCTCCATCCTGCCTGCCGGCATAGATCTTGCCCGGTACCGGGAGTTTGGCAGTATTGAAAACGATCGTTTTATCCTCAACGAACGAGGTTTTTATTTATCCAACAGCATTATTAAAGACCTACTTTAGGAGTAATCAATATGAACTATTTACAGATGAACATCGAAACCCTTTCCGCCGGTCAGGAAGCCGTCAGCAATCTGCTGATCGCCGCCGGCGTAGGCGGCTTTGAGGTGATCGACCCCCAGGATTTTCAGGAGTTTTTAGATACCGTCACTCCCCATTGGGATTACGTGGACGAGGAGCTTCTGAAACGGCAGAGCGACCGCACCATCATCAAGGTCTATGCCGCCGATAACGAGCAGGGGCTGGCGATGTTTAAAGACATTGAGCATCGCATCGAAGAACTGCGCAAAACTCCCGAGGCCAAGCTTTACGGCACGCTGGAGATCACCGTCTCCGATCTGCCGGAGGAGGATTGGCAGAGCGGCTGGAAGCAATACTATAAGCCTATCCACGTCAATCATCTGGTGGTGGTTCCCCTTTGGGAAAATTACGAGCCCAAGGACGGCGAGATCGTCATGAAGATCGATCCCGGCATGGCATTCGGTACCGGTGCTCACGAGACCACCCGTCTTTGCCTCAAGGCGCTGACCAAGACCGACCTTGCCGGCAAGACCATTCTGGACGTGGGCTGTGGAAGCGGTATCCTCTCCATCGGCGGTGTACTGCTGGGCGCGCAGAGCGCCTTCGGCTGCGACATCGACCAATTGGCGGTAGAGGTGGCACGCCGCAACGCCGCCCTCAACGGCTTAGAAAGTAAGACCGGCTATGCCGCCGGAGACCTTTTAAGCGTGGTGGAGGGGAAATATCCCATCGTGGTGGCCAATATCGTGGCAGACGTCATTCTGACCCTTTTGAAGGATCTGCACAAGGTACTGCTGCCCGGCGGTCTTTTCGTCGCCTCCGGCATCATCGACGACCGCAAGGACGAGCTGCTTGCCGCCATTCAAAAGGCGGAGCTGACCATTGAAAACATCGAGGAGGAGCGCGGCTGGGTCGCCATCACCGCCCGAAACTGATATGGAACATTGCTTTTTACCCACCGTACCGGACGAGGTCTTCACCGTAGAGGGAGAGACCTACCGACATCTGACCCGTTCCCGCCGGATGGCGGTCGGAGATACGGCCGTATTCAGCGACGGTAAGGGGATGGATTATCTCGCAAAAATGACCGCCTGCACCAAGGACGCCGCCACCTTTCAGGTCTTAGAGCGTCAGCCGGCAGTCAGCGAAAGCAAGCTCTCTATCACCGTCTATCAATGCCTGCCCAAGGCCGATAAGATGGAGGAGGTCCTCCATCGGTGCACCCCTCTGGGCGTGACCCGGTTCGTGCCGGTGCAGAGCGCCCGATCCATCGGCACCGCCCCTAATGAAAATAAACGCAAGCGCTGGGAAAAGATCGTCGCCTCTGCCGCCACCCAAAGCGGACGGAGCATCCTGCCGGAGATCGCGCCGGTACTCTCCTTTACGGAGGCCATCGCCGAGATGCGGCAGGCCGACGCAGCTTTTATCTGCTATGAAAATTCCGACGCGCCTCTGCCGGAGCTTCCCCGAGAGGGCTCTTTGGCCTTCCTCATCGGTCCGGAGGGCGGACTGACACCGGAGGAAGCGGAGCAGCTTCCAAACTGTACCTTAGGGCGCCGTATCCTCCGCACCGAGGATGCCGCCGCCTTTTTACTGCCCATTCTGCTGGATCGCACGGAGAACCTTTGATATGACGGTATTTTTATTGATCCTCGTAGGAATAGGGGCAGGATTTGTCCAGCGCGTCACCGGCTTTGGACTTGGGATTTTCTCCATGCTCTTTATGCCCCACTTTTTGCCGACCCATACCATGGCGGCATCCATCTCCAACCTCTTTTCCTGCGGTACTTCTACTTATAATGCGATCCGATTTCGAAAAAGCATCCCCTTTAAAACGATCTTCCCTCCGCTGATCGCGGCCATGATCTCCGTACCCATTGCGGTGCACTTCACCGCTAAGATCTCAGCGGATCTATTTAACGTCATTTTGGGGATCGTTTTGATCGGATTGAGTCTGTATTTTCTCTTTTTGGATCACCGCGTCCATATTCGTCCCACCGTCGCAAACGGGTTGCTGGCAGGCTTGCTGAGCGGAACCCTCAACGGACTTTTTTCAACCGGCGGTCCGCCCATGGTGCTTTATCTGACCCATGCAACCGAGAATAAGCAGACCTATTTTTCCGGCATTCAGTTTTATTTCTGTCTGACCAATATCTACGCCGTCCTTTTTCGCATTCTTGCCGGCACCGTCGATCTTCGCACCCTGCTTTATACGGCAATTGGATTTGCAGGATGCATGGTGGGGGATCTCTTAGGCGGACAGGTTTTTAATAAGTTGAACGATCAACGGTTGAAGCAGATTATTTATATTGCAATGATCATCAGCGGTATTTTGATGATCATCTAATAATAATAGAAAGGGTTATCCCTCATGAACAACAAGCACACTTCTCAAAAAGACCTCATCAACGGCCGCATCAGCCTGCTCCTTTTTGGGCTTTTGCTTTTTGGCGGTCTTCTTTGGCTGATCCGTACGGCACGCTATCGCTACGACCTCATCTTCCGCCCTATGCTGATCTGGCTTTTGCCGGTACTTTTTGGCTGCGCGGCGATCGGTTTTTTGGTCTTGCGGAGCCTTTGGCTGAAAAGCGGCAAAACGAAAAGCAATAAGCTCCTTGATCTTCCGCTCCTGATGGGGTTGATGATCCCCTTGATGGCAGCCTTTCTTTTCCCCTGGCTGACCCTTTTCCTCAAGGGGGTACAGTTCTTCCGGCTGGCGACAGAACTGGTCTTCTACGCCGCTTTAGGCGCCTATATCGGTTATCTTAGCTATACCCGACTCGGCAACCAGGCCATCTTCACCACCGCAAGCAGTACGCTTCTGCTCCTTATCCTCTATTATTTTTACGATCGCTATCTCGCCCCCAGCTCGCTGATTTTGAATACCGACGAGTTTGGCTATCTGGACGGCAAGGTGGTATCCTTGATCTTAATCGCGCTGATTGTCCTCTCCCATTTAGGAGCTCTCCTCTTCTCCCGTAAGACGGTGGAAAAGCTTCCTGCTTGGATGCTCTTCCTTCCTGCCGGTCTGACCTCGATCATTCTGGTAGTCACCGCCTTCATCCCACTCCCCCTTTTGGCGGTTCGTTTAACCGTCTTCGGCGGTATGGGTTTCATCGCCGTTTGGTATCTCCTTTGGTGCCTGCTCAAGAACCGTAAAAAGATCTAAAAAACACCCCAAAAAAGCCGGCTTTTTGGTCAAGATTTCAACAATCGGTTAACCTTTGTTTACATAAAAGTTGTGTACAACTCTGTTCAAAATGTGAAAAACTCTGCACTTTTACCCCCAAAAACCCCTATTTTATCCCCTTTTTCGCTGTTGAAAACTATTTTTCGACAACGAAACCACCTTGAACCTGTTAAAAACTTAAAGCCCTTAAAAAATCTCTTGCTTTTTTATATTTCTTATGTTAAAATTATTACTACTTGAAACTGAAAGGTCGTGAAATTGATGGCATTATATATTTTCGGTTCTGCAATTCTGGTATTGGCAGTAGCGATCATTATCTGTGTATCCGTGCAGCAGGGTAAGTCCCAGGGTCTGGGTGCTATGGCCGGCGGCAGCGATGCAGATAGCTACTTCAGCAAGAATAAAAACCGTTCCCGGGATGCGATCCTCTCCAAGATCACCATCATCCTGTCTGTTCTGATCGTGCTTTGCGTGATCGCCATGAACATCATCGCAGTCTGATTTAGAGTCGTACTCTAAAGGATGGTAATAAAATGAATAAATCTCTCAATTTTCCTCTGTAGGCTGGATTGAGAGATTTTTCTATTTTTAGTCGATATGTTGGCATCCTGCCAACTCGATATATTTGCGTCTCGCAAATTCGATATAATTTTGCAAGCAAAATTTCGATATGATATAAATTCCTTTTTCCTCGTT
>JAZNVY010000335.1:0-4420 GCA_045593105.1 Eubacteriales bacterium | reverse complement strand
CTCACATTCTTCCTCGCCGCACCACATAGCGCGGATAAAGCCGGGCTTGGTGGCTGCGATCTCCTTGAGCTCGTCCATATTGGTGGCGGTATAGGTCATGGAGACGCGGCGTTCCAGAGCGCGGTTGTAGAGATTTTCGTGAATTTCCTTGAGGAGTGCCGGAATGACCTCGGGGAGCTTCTCCAGCTCGACGGTGATCTTCTCGGCAGTATCCCGACGGGAGAGGATGCAGACGCCGTTCTCGATATCCCGGGGACCCAGCTCCAAGCGGAGGGGAACGCCCTTCATCTCATATTCGGCAAACTTCCAGCCGGGGCTGTTGTCGGAGGCATCCATCTTGACGCGGCAGCAGTCCTTCAGGGTGTTCAGCACCTCTTCGGCCTTCTCCAGAACGCCGGGCTTATGCTGCGCCACCGGCACGATCATCACCTGGGTGGGGGCGATAAAGGGCGGAATGACCAGACCGTTATCATCACCGTGGGTCATGATCACCGCGCCGATCAGACGGGTGGTGCAGCCCCAGGAGGTCTGGTGGGGATAGGAAAGCTTATTTTCCTTATCGGCAAAGGTGACGTCGAATGCACGGGAAAATCCGTCGCCGAAATAGTGGGAAGTACCGCTCTGCAGCGCCTTACCGTCGTGCATCAGTGCTTCGATGGTATAGGTGGCCTCTGCGCCGGCAAACTTCTCCTTATCGGTCTTACGACCCTGGACGACGGGAATGGCTAAGTAATCTCTGCAGAACTTAGCGTAGACCTCCAGCATCTGGATGGTCTCCTGCTCAGCCTCCTCTTGGGTGGCGTGGAGGGTATGGCCCTCCTGCCAGAGGAACTCACGGGTGCGGAGGAAAGGACGGGTGGTCTTTTCCCAGCGTACCACGGATACCCATTGGTTATAAAGCAGGGGCAGATCTCTCCAGGAATGAACCACGTCTTTGAAGTGATCACAGAAAAGGGTCTCGGAGGTGGGACGGATACAGAACCGCTCCTCCAGCTTTTCACTGCCGCCAAAGGTGACCCAAGCCACCTCAGGCGCAAAGCCCTCTACGTGTTCTTTTTCTTTATTCAAGAGGCTTTCGGGAATCAGCATCGGCATGCAGATATTCTCATGCCCCAGATCCTTGAACATCTTGTCCAAAGCGCCCTGCATCAGTTCCCACATAGCGTAGCCGTAGGGACGGATGATCATAAAGCCTTTTACGTTGGAATAGGCGGCAAGATCCGCTTTCTTCACAATGTCGGTATACCATTGGGCGAAGTCCACGTCCATAGACGTGATCTCTTTCACCATCTTCTTATTGTTGTTGCTCACGATATTCACTCCCGATTGCATAATTATAACATTATACATTATTATAACTTTCTTTTAACTTGAAGTCAATATTTTTATGTGATAGAATAGGAATGAGGTGAATTCGATGAAAATTCTTGCCACGGCAGATTTACATATCCGCAATCATGAAGATTGCGCGCTTTTGGCGCGGATCCTGCAAAAAGCGCAGGATCGGGCGGCAGAGGCGATCTTGATCGGCGGAGATCTTTTTGACGTCCCCTTTTTGGATGAGATTACCGAAAAGGCGGTGCTGACCCTTTTGGCGGCGGCGCCCTGCCCGGTGTTCATCGTGGCGGGGAACCACGATCCCCTGGAGGTGACCGCGCTTTATAGCCGGATGCCGCAAGGGGTGCAGGTCTTGCCGGCAGAATGGACCCAGTATACCGTTGGGGAGGGGGTCTATCTGTATGGCTATTCTTCCGCCCGGGAGACGGGGGAGAGCTTGATTCCTGCCGGCTTTTCTGTCGCCGGCGAGGGGGTCCATATCCTTTTGGCGCACGGACACCCGGAGGGGAGCGCCGGAATGTTTGCTCCGCTCTCTGCGGAAGCCCTGTCTGCCTTCGACCTGGCGGTGGTGGGTCATATCCATAAGACGGAGAAACGCCGGATCGGCGGTTGCCTGCTTTTAATTCCCGGGATCCCCCAAGGCCGCGGCTGGGACGAGCTGGGCGAGCGGTTCATTTATCTCGTTGACGCCGACCCCCGGGGCGGCGTGACGGCAGAGCCTTGTTCCGTGGCGGAGCGGATCTATCTGGAACTCCCGGTAGATCTGACCGGATGCGCCGATGGCGGCGCGATCTTGGAAAGGATGGACGCGGTGGAGATCCCCGAGGGGGCAGAGGCACGTCTGATCCTGACGGGTCACCCGGAGGAAAGCCCCGATGCAGCCGTCCGTCTTTATGCCGAGCGCACCGGCCGGGAGGTAAAGGATCAGACCGATCGCTTCGGCTCTTTGGAAACGATTCGGGAGCAAAATACTTTGCAAGGTGCCTTCGTTCGCCGGGCGATGAAGGAGATCGAAGGGGCAGACCCTGCCGACCGCCCTCAGCTGGAGGAAGCGTTGCGTCTGGGATTGCAGGCTTTAAAGGAGGCGCGCTTATGAAACTGTTGCGGTTAGAAGTCCGTCACTTCGGCAAGCTGGAGGAATTCATTCTGGAGCCGAACGCCGGGCTGAATCACTATTGCCGCCCCAATGAGTTCGGCAAGACCACCCTGATCTATTTCATTTACTATATGTTCTACGGCTATAACGCCAAAATGCTGAAAAAATATCTCCCCTGGAGCGGCGCGGAGATGGCCGGCAGTCTGACCTTCTCGCTGGAGGGACGGGACTGGCGAATTGAGCGCCGCCACCCTGCCAAGGGGATGGAAAAACGGCAGATCCTTTGCCTGACCACCGGGGAGGAAAAGACCTTTGCGAACCAGGAGCAGCCGGGTCCTTATTTCTTGGGGCTGGACGGTGAGACCTTTCTCAGAAGCTTTTGCATCACCCAGGGCGATCTGCTCTTTTCCCGGACGGACGGACTGGATGTAGCGCTGAAAAATATGGCTGCCACCGGGGACGAAAACGTTTCCTATCAGCAGGCGGAGGAATTTCTTCATAAGGAACACGCAAAATATATGTATCGGGGCAAGACCCAAGGTCCTCTTTTGCTCCTTAAAGAAAAATTAGCGGCGGAGACCGCCGCCTTGAATGAGGCACGCCGTTCTTTGGACGAGCGGATCGCCGACCATCGGGCGTGGGAGGAGCTGGAAAAGGCGATCCCCGAAAGCGATGGGAGGGTGCAAGTCCTGCGCGCGCAGTTGAAAAAAGCAGAGGGAAGCGACGCACGCAAGCTTTTGGAAAAGCTGGAGGCGTTGCGGCAGAAAAAGCCGATGGATCCGCCGGACGTATCCAAGGAACGGCTGAACGCTTGGGAATCGGCTTATCATGAAAAGCAGTCAAGAGAAGAAGAACGTCTGCAGGCGGAGCAGGAAAAGGACCGGCTGGGCGAGCAGCTGGCGTTGGTGAGCCGCTCGGTGGGGCAGTTTGGGTTTCACGATCTGTCCGGTCAGGAATTGGAAAAGCTTGGTAAGCGCGGATTTCCCTGGTGGACGGTCTTTTTGGCCGGTGCTGTCGCATCAGAGGCGGTGGCGCTGTTGGCGGAGCTGGGCATCTTCCACGGAGTAGGTGCCGCATTTTTAGCGGCGGCGGTCGGAACGGTTATTTTGGAAAAGACCGGACGGCGGCGGATCTGCCATAAATACGGCACCGCCAATGAGGCGCAGCTGATGGAAAAATGGGCAAAGTACGGAGAAGTCCTCCATCAGCAGCAAGAACTGAACGACGCCTTCCGCTCGGCAACCGAGCTGGTAGAAGACTGTAAAAAAACGGCAGAGACCGCCGGTGCACGGCTGGAAGCCTTGCGCGCAGAGACGCGGATCTTTTCTCCGGAGGAACTGCAGGAGCAGAGAATTCTCTGGGGCGTCTATGAGAATAGCCTTAAGCAGGATCAGTCCGTCCTGCAGGAGCAGACCCTTTTGGGCGGCCGTAGCCGTGAGGAGCTGGAAGCCTTGGCAGAGGGGGCGGAGCTTTTAGAGGTCACCGCCCCAGAAGTCCGGGCAGAACTGAGCCGGGCAGAGGAAGAAAACCGTGCCCTCCGGGTTCGCCGTGACGCGTTGGATCCCAAGGCGCTGGAGCGCCGATGGAACGAGATTCGGGAGATGACCAGAACGACCTCGGCGATGAAAAAGGAAGTCCGACAGGGAGAGGCACAGCTTTCGGCGGTGCAGACCGCCCTTGGCTGGCTGAAGGAAGCCAATGAGGAGATGAATACTCACTTTGCACCCCGACTCTGCGGCTTGGCAGGCGCCCATCTGGAACGCTTGACGGCAGGCCGTTACCGCGCGCTTTTGCTGGATAGTAAATTCGGCATTTCGCTGGAGACCTCCGAGGGAACCTATCCTATCGAGTTTTTTTCCGCCGGCACCCGGGATGCGGTGTATTTTGCGTTCCGGCTGGCAGTCAGCGAATTGCTCAGCGAGACCGTCCTGCCCATGGTGTTGGACGACCCCTTTACCAATCTGGACGACGACCGCCGCAAAGCCG
>JAZNVY010000334.1:0-13997 GCA_045593105.1 Eubacteriales bacterium | reverse complement strand
ATCCAGAACGATCGTCTGAATTCGGTGCAATTCTTCCACCGCTTCTCCGTTTTTATAAAGAATACCGTATTCTGCGCCTTTGCCGATACCAACCATGATTGCAGTAGGCGTGGCAAGCCCCAATGCGCAAGGGCAGGCAATCACCAACACCGAAACCAAAATCAGTAGCGCAAAGCCCCAGCTCTCACCGCTTAGTTTCCAAGCGACAGACGCCAAAAGCGCGATCAACATGACTGCCGGCACGAAATACCCGGATACAATATCTGCAAGGCGCGCAATGGGCGCTTTGGTCCCTTGGGCTTCCTCCACCATCCGAATCATACCGCCCAGAGCGGTATCTTCTCCAATTCGTTCAATCTGCACTTGAAGTGCACCGGATTGGTTGATAGAGCCGGCATAGACCCGGCTCCCCTTCTCTTTATCAATAGGCAGACTTTCCCCGGTCAGCATCGACTCATCCACCGTAGAGTGGCCGGAAAGCACTTTGCCATCCGCCGGAATACGACTGCCCGGCTTCAGGATCAAAATATCGGTCATCAGCAATTTTGAGGTCGGGACCTCCAACTCATTTCCGTCCCGAACGACAAAAGTCGTAGCAGGAACCAATTGCACCAGACTACGGATCGCCTGGGAAGTCTTTCCTTTAGAGATCGTCTCCAGCGTCTTGCCCAGTAAGATCAAGGTGATAATCACACCGCAGGATTCAAAATAAAGCTCATGCACCGCATGAAGATTCCCCTCAGCGATTCGCACCAACGAATAGACACTATATCCAAAGGATGCGGTCGTACCGACGGCTATCAGGGTATCCATATTGGGACTGCCCCGAAAAAGAGAGGTATATCCCACCGCATAAAAACGCCAGCCAACCACCATAACGGGAATAACCAAACACATCTGCACCAAGGCGTAGATCAGAGGATGGATTGACGGAGATAAAAATCCCGGTACCGGCAAGCCGATCATCGGCCCCATCGCCAGATAAAAAAGCGGAACGGTAAAGCAAGCCGCCAAAATCAGTTTTTGCCGCATCCGACGCACTCTTTCGGCATTTTTATCGCCGTTTTTGGCATTTTTCTTATGAAGCACCGCACCGAAGCCGGCACGCTCCACCGCCGCGATCACCGCCGGAAAAACGGAACTTTCCGCCTCGACGGTTAGTCGCTCTGCCGCTAAATTGACCACCGCCGACTCCACGCCATCTATTCGATTGGTCACCTTTTCGATCCGCGCGGCACAAGCGGCGCAGGTCATACCGGTAATGTCAAATTCTTTTTTCATTTTATCCCTCATTCGATTGATATTCTTTCTATTTTATGATACTATTTTAATATCAATATTGCAAGTATGCACTAAAATGTAAGATACTACCCAAAAAGATAGTGAGGTGCTTTATGTCGATCCATTGCCCCGTCGGAGAAACCATTCGCCTGATCGGCGGAAAATACAAAGCTTTGATCCTTTGGTTTTTAACCGAAGAACCCAAGCGTTATGGGATGCTTCAAAAGTCTATTCCCGAGGCAACACCCAAAATGCTGACCCAGCAATTACGAGAATTAGAAGCAGACGGATTAATTCAACGCACCGTCTATCCAGTGGTGCCTCCAAAGGTGGAATATCAGCTGACCGAATTGGGCAAAAGTATGATCCCCATTTTGCAATCCATGTATCAATGGGGCGAAAACTATCTCAAAGAGCAAGGGATCTGCCCCAATTGCGCCATGAAAAAAATAAAGTGAGGAAGTTTTCCTCACTTTATTTTTTTCCATTCTTCCGTTAAACGTTCCACGCTCCACGCTGCATTTGCAGGCGAAGTAGAAGGCAGCAACACCGCCTCCATCCCGGTCATCGGCAAGAGATAACGATCGTAGAGCTTCTTCGCCGTTCCACCGTTAACAAAGATCTTTTTTACGCTTGATCCTTCCAAAATTGGGCGAATATCATTTGCCACCGCATTCTTGATGGAGCTATCCGCGCTTCCAACAATCTCGCAGGAACCAATAACATCCCATAAAGCGATGCCATTATGCCTTAAAAAAACTTTTTTCTCCTCGATCGAAGTCGGGGTCGCTTGCCGAAAAACCGCCGCCAAAACGCGCCAAAACCGATTTTGAGGATGACCGTAAAAGAAGCCCTGCTCCCGGGACTTCACCGAGGGAAAGCTCCCTAATATTAATATTCTGGATGCCCCGTCATAGAAGGGCGGGATGGGATGAACAATCATTTCAAACTCCTCTTTAAAGAAATAAACAGCCCACATTCATACGAATGTGGGCGATTATTTTGAGAGTATCAAACAACCGATCTACCGGTCAGAGATTAATACTTTCTCTTTCTGGCGGCTTCGGATTTCTTCTTTCTCTTTACGCTGGGCTTCTCGTAGTGCTCTCTCTTTCTAATCTCGGAGAGAACGCCGGACTTAGCGCATTGTCTTTTGAATCTTCTCAAAGCACTATCCAAGGATTCATTTTCCTTGATGCGGATTTCTGCCATTTGGTCTTCCCTCCCTCCGCTTTGACGACAGTGTCCTACTTTATAGGTACAATGGACATTATACAAAACTCCGGGGAAATTGTCAAGCGTTTTTTATTGCAAATCTACAGAAATTTTTCCGTCTTCCATATAGCAACGAATCATGGAGATCTCCCGATCGTAATGGTCGATCAATTGCTGCGCGATGCGATCCTCCACCTCACGCTGAATGGTACGCTTCAAGGAACGGGCACCGAACTTGCGGTCATAACCATGATCCGCCAGATAATCCAGAACCGGAAGTTCCACCTCCAGGGCGATGGAGCGTGACTTCAGGCTCTTGCGAAGATCGTGGATCATAATACCGGCAATCGTTCGGATGGTATCACGCTCCAAGGGATGGAAGGTAATGATCTCGTCCACACGGTTGATAAACTCCGGCCGCAAAAACTTCAAAAGCGCGCGGGTAGCGCGGTCTTTCTCAAGATCCGACTCGCTGCGATTAAAGCCAGTGGCATTTGCCGTATCAGCAGTGGCATTGGTGGTCATGACAATGATAGTATTTTCAAAGTTCACCGTCCGTCCCTGGGCGTCGGTCAGTTTACCGTCGTCCAGCATCTGGAGCATAATATTCAGCACTTCGGGATGCGCTTTTTCAATTTCATCAAACAAAATGACGCTATACGGCTTACGGCGTACCTTTTCAGTCAACTGACCGGCATCATCATACCCCACGTATCCCGGCGGTGCACCGATCAGCTTGGATACGGAATGCTTTTCCATATACTCACTCATATCCACCCGAATCAAGGCTTCTACGCTATCAAAAAGTGAGATAGAGAGCTGGCGCACCAGCTCCGTCTTACCCACGCCGGTGGGGCCGGTAAAGATAAAGGACGCCGGGCTATGGGACATAGAAACACCGACGCGGCGGCGCTTGATCGCCCGTACAACGCTATCGATCGCTTCATCCTGGCCGACGATACGGCTTTTCAGTTCCTGATCTAAATGATTGAGCTTCTCAAACTCCTGCTGCTTGATCTTAGCGGCAGGAATTCCGGTCCAAAGTTCCAGCACGTAAGCAAGGTGATCGAAGGTCAATACGGCATCCTTAGGAGCTCCCATCGCCTGCAGATCGGCCTCAATACGGCATTTCTCACTATTGAGTTCCGCTAATTCCTTATAGGTCTCCTCCCCCTGCTCTTCTTCGGAAAGTACGTTCAGCCGGGCTTCGATCTCAGTCAAACGGCGCGTCTTACGGATACGTTCGTTTTGAGAAACGTTTTCTAAGGAAGCGCCACTGCAAGCCTCGTCCAAAAGATCAATGGCTTTATCCGGCAAAAATCGGTCGGTGATATACCGCTCCGACATCTGCGCCGCTTGAACTAATAATTGATCCGGGATCTGAACGTGATGATAATCGCTATAACGCGGACGAAGACCTTTTAGGATCTCAACGGTATCCTCCAAGGAAGGCTCATCCACCAGCACCGGCTGAAATCTTCGTTCCAAAGCGGCATCTTTTTCGATATATTTACGGTACTCTGCCAAAGTCGTGGCACCGACCACCTGAATTTCTCCGCGGGATAACGCCGGCTTTAAGATATTGGCGGCGTTCATGGTTCCTTCTGCATCCCCGGTGCCCACAAGATTATGGATCTCATCAATCACCAGGATGATATTGCCCAGTGCAACCACTTCGGCAATCAAGTTCTTGATCCGGCTTTCAAACTGCCCTCTGAACTGGGTGCCTGCCACAAGTGCAGTCAGATCCAAAAGATAAACTTCTTTTCCCAAAAGCTTTGCCGGAACGTCCTCTTTTGCGATTTTAGAGGCTAATTCCTCGGCAATGGCCGTCTTACCGACGCCGGGCTCACCGATAAGACAAGGATTATTCTTGGTACGGCGGTTAAGAATACGGATGACGCGGTTCAATTCGATCTCGCGTCCCACGACCGGATCCAAAGCATTTGCGCGTGCCTTAGCGGTCAGATTAACGCCGTACTGCTCCAGCATTTTGCGCTTCTTTTCTTTCTTCTTGTCCTTTGCTTTATCAGCGGATCGGTTTTCTCCGGCGCCCTCCCCCATCTGACCAAAGATCTTACTGAAGAAAGGCGGAAGAGAAGGTGCAGTCTGGGAATCCAATTCTTCTTCGGAAAAACCCAATTGCTCACTCATCTGATCAAATTCATCGGCAAATTGGGCGATATCCTCATCGCTCATGCCCATTCCCTTAATCATTTCATTCACTTGAGGAATTCCCATCTCTTTTGCACACGGCAGGCAATATCCCTCATTCACCGGGGCATTATTTCCATCCATCCGGGATACAAATACCACCGCTGTTCTTTTTTTGCATTTCACACAAAGCATTTCATCACCTTAATCATTTCGGCTGTCTTGCAGCACGAATATTCATATACATCGACACATAATCAAAAAAAGCCACGACTGTCGCCACCAGGCAGATCACCATCATCCAAGTGGCGTACCGGATCGGCAATTGCTGCTCGGTGGTCACGATAATGGCAGTTATGGCAATAAACAGCAATACTGTCGCAACCTTGCCGCTCCATTTAGAATAAACAACATATTTACGGATATTCAGGAGTCTTAAGCTGCCGGCCACCTGCAAGAATTCCTTTACGGCATAGACCAGCAGGATCCAACCGGGCAAGCGGTTCAGAATAAACAAACAGACCAACGCCGAGAGCTGCATCATCTTATCAGCGGCCGGATCGGCAAGCTTTCCAAAGTCTGTGATCTGATTCCATTTCCGCGCGAGATATCCGTCCAAAACGTCCGTCAGCGCAGCCGCCACAAAGATACCGGCAGCCCAAAAACGCCCCGGATCATCCTGAAAGATGGCGATGACAAAAGCCGGGACCATAAACAACCTGAGAATTGTCAAAAAATTCGGCACATTCATTGATACGAGTCCGCCCATTCCTTATTTTAATACATTTATGATCGGATTAAACTGGTTCATTGTTTTTAAGATCAAAGTATTATCCAGCTCTTCCAAAGAAAAGAGAATATTTCCCATTGCCAATCCATATACCACAGCACCAAGAAGCATTACGATTAAAACTGCGCGTGCTGCGCCCAGGAGCATGCCGCCGACTTTATTGAGGCTTTTTCCCACCGGAAGGACACGAAAAACAGCATCCAGGATCCGGGTCACCACAAATAAGAGGACAAAGAACAAAATCGAAAGGCCAATCAAAGCGGCCGCCGTACTGAGCGCATCGCTGACCGGGGTTGCGATCGAATCGATCAATTGCTCCTTCATTGCCACAGTATTGGTTTTTGCAGTTTCTGCAGAGGATACGATTTTATCCACATCCACGTTTAAGGTTTCCAAAAACGTACGCAGATTTTCCGGCATTTTTTGCAGTTGGCCGACGACGTCCACGGAAGCTAACGCATCTTCATAATTCTCGTTTACGGCAGAACCGTTAACCGCCGTCAATACGGTATTCCGTACGGCGGGACCAATATATTCTTCATTGAGCCAATCCGCCACCGGTGCACTCAAACTGACGGCCAGCACCACAGCTGCAAGACCGCCGACCAAGGAAAACAGAGTCTTGATCATGCCTTTTTTATAAGCAAGGAAAACGGAGAGGGCGATGATCGCCACAATGATAATATCTAAAATAAAAGCCATTTTCTTTCCTCCTTAGAGTAATGAGATTAATCCACGCCTTTTCAAAAGGCGGATTTTCACTCAACCTATATGCCATTATATACACACTTGGTTTCGCTTACGACCACCACGGCGTTTCTGCCCATCAAGGCAATATCGGTAGCACGCTCGGGCTGCCCTTCCCAGATTAATTTTCCGGACCGGTTGTAGACCCCGGCCATCTGGTTACCCAAGACCGCAATTCTGCCATTATAATAATCCAATGCTACAACGTAGTGATCCAATGCAATGGTCTTTTCTACTTTTCCATTTTCATTGCAAAGCACCACAGTTCCGTGGCCGTTTTCGGCGGCGGAAACGACAAAGATATTCTCATCGTCGTCTGCAAGAGAATAGCATTGCAACACCTGATTATCCAATTGATAGCGTCCCAATTCCTTCCCCTTATTGCTAAGGGATACCATGCCCCAATTAAAGAGAGCACAGATCGTTCCGTTATCCTTGACAGAAATATCTACGCAAGGATTTTCCTCAAAGGTCGCCGTCCATTGCACCGTTTCTTTACTCAGCTTAAAGTACATGATCTCCGGCACGATATCAGCGCCCTCGATATTCATAGCCGATACCGCAAGCCCTTTATTATCCGCTGAAACAGCAGCATCCAGGATATAGCGGTTAAGGCTGCGATAACGATAGATCTCTTTAAAAGAAGAGTCAAAGACATAGACCTTCGCCAAATAGCCCTCGCCCTCCGTCACCACGGCGATGCTTCCGTTGCGGTTCATCTTTGCAGAAATGATCGGATCTTCCATCTGCGTTTCAAAGAGCACCGAGAAGGAATCCGCCACCATCAAGCCGGTGCCGCCGCTATCATAAAGAAAGATATAGCGGTTATTGGCAGTAAGAACCGGATTACGGAAGCCAAGCTGGGTATTCTGGAACTCGGTTCCATTCTTATCCGTTACGATCAGTTTTTCCACCGTAGCATGAGCAAAGCCGTCTTTATAGACCACCGTCTCACCACTGCTTGCCGTATCGAAATGAACCTCTCCGTCTGCAGAGCCGGTAGCTGAAAAACCGATATTGATCTTTGCTACCAAGCGACGGAAATTATCCCCGTTGATCTGATCGCGGTTTGCAAATAAAAAGATCAATGCAACCATGACCATGATCAAAAGCAGCAGATAGCGAATAAATTTAATGGTTGATTTAGATTTTGGCGTCGGCATCTCGCCGGACTCATTCATCTTTTCCCGTCTCATAGGGCACCTCCTCTCGCTCATAGTAAACTTTATTTAAGTATAGGCCATAGGCCGGCATGGTCTTTCCGCAGGCGGCACGCTCTCCCTGCTCGATGATTGCAGGAAGCTCCCCCTCCGGGATCCGCCCCATAGAGATAAATAGCAGTGTACCGGCCATAATACGAACCATGTTATAGAGGAACCCATCCCCTACCACGCGAAACACCACGTCGTTTCCTTGACGTTCAACCACACTATAGTAGATCGTCCGCACCGTGTCTTCGATTTTAGAGCCGGTGGACATAAAAGCTTTAAAATCATGCGTGCCCAAAAAATGCTTGGCAGCGCGGTTCATTAATTCCGCATCCAACCCTTTTCGTTCATGAAACGCCAAGCCGTTTTTAAAAGGATCCGGCGCAAAGCCATCGTAGAAACGATAGATATACTCCTTCGCCACTGCATGGTAACGCGGATGAAATTCCGCGTCTACTTCCTGGCAGGAAAGGACGCTGATGCTATTTGGGAGCACCGAATTCAGCGCAAAAGGGATGCGCTTCAGTTCCATCGGGCGCGGCGGATCAAAGCAAAGGCAATACTCCATGGCGTGAACGCCGCTATCCGTCCGGCTGCAGCCGGTAACGCCCACACGCTCGCCAAAGATCGCCTCAATTGCATCCTGCATCTGCTCCTGAACGGATTTACCGTTCTTTTGCACCTGCCAGCCCACAAAGGCCGCACCGTTATATCGAATTTTTAAAAGCAATTTTTGCGGCATAAAAGATTTTATCCAATCATCATTAGTATAACGATTATCATTGCAAGTGCAACAACGCCCAAAGCCAGCCAATCACGCCAGCTAAAGGAATAGACCTTATAGCGAGTCCTTCCCTCTCCGCCGTGATAGCACCGGCATTCCATAGCATCCGCCAATTCCTCCGCTCTGCGGAAGGCGGAAATTAAAAGAGGAATTAAAATAGGAATCAGCGCTTTCGCACGGCGAATGATATTCCCGGTCTCAAAGTCGGCTCCGCGCGCCTTTTGTGCGTTGATGATCTTATCCGTTTCATCAATCAATGTCGGGATAAAACGCAACGCAATGGTCATCATCATTGCAAGTTCATGCACCGGAAAACGAAAGACCTTGAGCGGTCTGAGCAATCGCTCCATAGCATCCGTCAACATCACCGGACTGGTGGTATAGGTGAGATAGGAGGTGCCCAAAATCAGCAGAACGATCCGAATGATCATAAAAAGGGCATTCCGGACGCCGTCCGTCTTGATCCAAGCAAGCCAGCTGATCTCCGGAAAGAGCGGTTCTCCACCTCCATAAAGGACGTTAAAAAATGCTGTGAATACGATAATAAACAGCAACGGCTTTAATCCGCGAACCACCACTCTCAGCGAAACGCCGGAGAACGCCACGACCAGCCCCAGCAGTATTCCAACCACTAAGAAGCCCCAAAAATCAGGAACTAAAAACAGCATCACCACGTAAAGAAGGGTCAGCAAAAGCTTCATGCGCGGATCAAGCCGATGCATAAAAGAGTTTCCGGGGAAATATTGACCGATGGTAATATCCTTAAGCACGGCCATCACCGCCCTTCTTCAAAAGGCGCATCAATTCAGCCTTTCCCTGCTCCACGGTATAAACGTTCTTTGAAACGGGATATCCCTTTTCCCGCAAAGAGATAAAGACCTTTGTAATATGCGGCACGTCCAATCCCATCTCAACCAGCTCATCGGCGCGTTCAAAGATCTCCGGTACCGAGGCGTGCATGGCGCAACGGCCTTTATTCATCACCAAAATGGAATTGGCGTTACGGCTGATATCCTCCATAGAATGGGAGACCAGCAATACCGTACTTTTCGTTTCTTTATGATAGTCCCGAATACGCGCGAGAATTTCATCTCTGCCGCGCGGATCCAATCCGGCAGCCGGCTCATCCAAAATCAAAACCTTCGGCTCCAGCGCCATTACACCGGCAATGGCGACGCGCCGTTTCTGACCGCCGGAAAGATCAAAGGGGGATTTTTCCAAAACGGAGTGACTGAGTCCCACAAACTCAATCGCCTTTTCCACCCCTTTATGGATCTCATCCTCCGAAAGTCCCATGTTTTTGGGACCGAAAGCGATATCTTTATAAACAGTCTCCTCAAAAAGCTGATATTCCGGATATTGAAAAACCAGGCCAACGTCAAACCGCGTCTGGATCCGGGTCTTTTTATCTGCATCCCAAAGATCCTGACCGTCAATTAAGATTCGTCCGGAAGTAGGCTTAAGGATGGCGTTGAAATGAGAGATCAAGGTACTCTTGCCGGATCCGGTATGACCGATTACGCCGACGTAATCTCCTTTTTCGATATGGAGATTGACATCTTCAATAGCAGTGATCTCAAAGGGAGTACCCACGCCGTATGCATGGGTCAGGTGCTCAGTTTTGATCATTTTTTGCACCTCCCAATAATTTTTCCAACTCTTGCAGACAGTCCTCCACGCCCAGCAAGGCAATGGGGACTTTAATATCCTCCTGGCGAAGTGCAAACATCAATTCTGCGGTCTGGGGAACGTCCAGAGAAAGGCTATGCAAAAGCCCCACGTTCTGAAACACCTCGCGCGGTGTATCGTCCAGGATCACTTCACCCTCGCCCATTACCACTACGCGGTCTGCCTGCACAGCTTCATCCATGTAATGCGTGATCAGGATTACCGTAATTCCTTCTTCCCGATTTAATCGCAAAATCGTCTTCATGACCTCTTTGCGTCCCTGAGGATCCAGCATTGCAGTAGGCTCATCCAAAACAATACATTTGGGTGCCATTGCCAGTACGCCGGCTATGGCAATTCTCTGCTTCTGACCGCCGGAAAGCCGATGGGGCGCATGATGGCGGTATTTGGTCATTCCCACCAGCTCCAACGCTTCGTCCACGCGGCGCACCATTTCGGGATAAGGTACCCCCAGATTTTCCAGCGCAAAAGCAACGTCCTCGTCTACCACCGTGGCGATCAATTGGTTATCCGGATTTTGGAATACCATCCCCACGTTACGGCGGATCTCCATCAGGTTTTCCTCATCCGAAGCATCAAGCCCTAATACCGTCACCTTACCGCTATCCGCTTTTAGGATGCCGTTGAAGTGTTTAGCCAAGGTGCTCTTTCCGCATCCGTTGTGACCGAGAATGGCCACAAACTCGCCCTCTTCTATCTCCAAGTTCACGTCATGGAGCGCCAAAGGCGAGGGCTTCCCCTCTTCAGCAGGATAAGCGAAATTCAATTGAGAAACTTCAATGATTTTTGACATTTAGTCCTCCGAAAACCATCTTGCGGCAGAGCCGGACGGGAAAAACATCCCGTTTGCCGTTTGCAATCCGATCTCTCCGCTTTCGAACCGACCGCCGATTTCTTTCGGCAAGGTCAGCCGCAAAAGATATTCCATCACCGACGCCGAAAGGCCGGTGGAGTAAGAATTCAAAATAAAGAACAAGGGGTTGGGCGAAAGCAATTGCGACACCCGGGTCATAAAGGGATAAAGGGTATCCTCCAGCTGCCACACCTCCCCGCCGGGACCGCGTCCGTAGGAAGGCGGATCCATGACGATTCCGTCGTAAACGTTGCCGCGCCGTATCTCACGCTCCACAAACTTCATGCAGTCATCCACTAAATAGCGAATGGGACGGTCCGCCACGCCGGAAAGGACGGCATTTTCCTTTGCCCATTGCACCATTCCCTTGGACGCATCTACGTGCACCACCGAAGCGCCGGCCTTCGCACATGCCATGGTGGCACCGCCGGTATAGGCAAACAAATTCAAAACCTTAATGGGACGATCCGCTTTCTCAATCAAGCCACGCATGAAATCCCAGTTAGTTGCCTGCTCAGGAAAAATGCCGGTATGCTTAAAGTTCATCGGCTTGATCTGAAAAGTCAGATCTTTATAGCGTACCTTCCAGCTTTCGGGCAAGGAATAGATATCCCAATGTCCACCGCCGCTTTTGGAACGGCAATAGACCGCATTGGGCTTTTTCCATTCGCTTCTTTTTTTCTCGCTCTGCCAGATGGCCTGGGGATCGGGACGAACTAAAATATAATCGCCCCAGCGCTCCAGCCGGTCACCGCAGGAGGTATCCAATAATTCATAATCTTTCCATTGATCTGCGATCCACATTTTTTACTCCTCAAAACGCAGCTGCTCTGCGTGCTGGTTGATAGGTTTCAAGCCTAAATGCTGATAAGCACGGGGGGTTACCATACGCCCACGGGGGGTACGGGACAAAAATCCGATCTGCAAAAGATAAGGCTCATAAACGTCTTCCAGCGTCACAGACTCTTCCCCGATGGTAGCGGCCAGGGTCTCCAAACCTACCGGTCCGCCGCCGAAGTTTTTGATAATGCTTTCCAGCATCCGCCGGTCGATAGAATCCAGACCAAGCCCGTCGATCTCCAAAGCCTGCAATGCCAGATCGGCAATTTCTTTCGTAATGATCCCGTCGCCCTTTACTTCTGCATAATCGCGAACACGCTTTAAAAGGCGGTTTACAATACGCGGCGTACCGCGGGAACGCTTTGCGATCTCCATGGCTCCTTGAGGATCCACAGGAATTCCCAGAATTCCGGCAGAACGAGCGACAATATCTCGAAGCTCTTCCGGTTTATAAAGCTCCAGCCGGGTCAGTACGCCAAAACGGTCACGTAAAGGAGCGGAGATCTGGCCGGCACGGGTAGTAGCGCCGATCAGCGTAAACCGCGGCAGATCCAATCGAATACTACGTGCAGAAGGACCTTTGCCGATGATAATATCCACCGCATAGTCCTCCATCGCCGGATACAGTACTTCCTCCACCGCCCGGGAAAGACGGTGAATCTCATCGATAAACAGTACGTCACCAGGCTGAAGATTGGTGATCAGCGAAGCCAGGTCACCGGGCTTTTCGATGGCAGGACCGGACGTAATGCGAAGGTTTACCCCCATCTCATTGGCAATGATACCGGCCAAGGTCGTCTTGCCCAGCCCCGGAGGGCCATAAAGCAGGCAATGATCTAAGCTTTCTCCGCGGCCGCGCGCCGCTTCGATAAACACCTTCAGGTTCTCCTTTGCCTTGGTCTGCCCGATATAGTCCTCCATCTTTCGTGGGCGGAGGGAATCCTCTATTTCACCGTCTTCCACGCCAAAGGACGTAGAGACGATGCGATTTTCAAAATCACTCTCAATCATTGGCTAAATCCTTTCAATGCTTGCGTAATGGCCTGCTCGACCGTCAATTCTTCTAAGTTTAATCCGTTGATGGCGTGCTTGGCCTCCGGCTGGGTAAAGCCCAACGCCATCAACGCTTCAATGATCTCCAAGCTCTTGGAGGCAGTACCCTGAATCGGAGTAGATGCGGCAGTATTAACGTGAACGGCGGACATCCCTTTGAATTTATCTTTCAATTCCAGCACCAACCGTTCCGCCACCTTGGGACCGATTCCCTTAGCGCGCGTGATGTTTGCTTTATCCCCCATCAAAACGCTGGCGGCCAGTTCATCCGGAGTCAGTTCCGAAAGGATCGCCAGCGCGCCCTTAGGACCAATCCCCGAAACGGAGATGATCAGACGGAAGCAATCACGCTCATCGGGATCGGCAAAACCATATAACTCCATGGCATCCTCCCGTACCGCCATGTGAATAAAGACAAAGGCTTCTTCTCCGACGCTTTTAAGCTGGTCGAGACCGTGGCGCGAAAAAAGCACCTGAAACCCTACGCCGCCACATTCAATGACCGCCGATTCGCCGGTCTTTTCTAAAATCATTCCTCTTAATGATGCAATCATACTTTTAACCTCAATAAATTGGATTTTGAACTATGGGCGTGGCAGATGGCCAGCGCCAAAGCATCAGCCGCGTCATCCGGACGGGGAATTCTAGAAAGGCCCAATAACTGACGCGTCATTTCCATCACCTGCCGCTTTTCTGCCCGGCCATACCCCACCACGCTCTGCTTGACCTGCAGGGGCGTATACTCAAAAACCTCTACCCCTTTTTGATGCCCTGCCAGCAAGATCACGCCGCGCGCATGACCAACTTGGATACCGGTCGTAATATTGGTATTAAAGAAGAGCTCCTCCACCGACATACAATCGGGATGAAACTTTTCGCAAAGCTCGGTGATTCCCTCGTATATAATTTGCAATCGACTGGGAAAATCCAAGCCGGCAGGAGTCGTGACAGCGCCGTAATCCAGGACTTGAAACCGACCGCGCTGATAATCTAAAACCCCATAGCCTACCGTGGCATACCCCGGGTCTATTCCCAAAATGATCATCGCATATACTTCTCCACATTATATTTCAGTTTATTATAACATAATAATATAATAAAATAAAGAGGTATAAAAAACTTTCTTTAATTTTTTCAAAAATAGTGTTGACAAATTCCGTCCCTTGTGCTAATATATCTAAGCGTTATCCGGGTGTGGCGCAGGTGGTAGCGCGCTTGACTGGGGGTCAAGAGGCCGCAGGTTCAAGTCCTGTCACTCGGACCAAAAAGAGGTAGACATCAAAGTCTACCTCTTTATTTTTTTGATTTGTACCAATGAACCTGCGGCCTCTTGGTCGCCATCCCCGAGCGGTTGCTCTTTATTTGCCCCGCGCAAATAAAGGC
>JAZNVY010000333.1:0-3205 GCA_045593105.1 Eubacteriales bacterium | reverse complement strand
ATTTTGATAAGACCCTCTCGCCGGACGATATGCAGGCACAGGGCTATATCCACGCGGTGGGGTATGACGTGCAGGAGTTCTGGCGGGAGTCCAATGTCTTGGCGGAGGCAAACGATATGGATCAGAACCTTGCCTATATGTACAAAATGATGGAAAAAGCGCGGGGCAAACTGCTGTTCACCAAGTCCACCTTGGAGGAATACGGCTCTAAAGTGCATCTCTTTCCGGGCGTGGCGGATTGGTTCGAGCGGATTGCCGCCTACGGCAGGGAGCACGGGGTATTGGTGGAGCATTATATCATCTCCTGTGGACTTAAAGAAATGATCGACGGCACCGAGCCGGGTAGAAAAGGGGTCTTTGAAAAGATCTACGCCAGCGCCTTTTATTACCACGATTGCGGCGTGGCGCTCTGGCCGGCGCAGGTGGTGAACTACACCAATAAAACGCAGTTTTTGTTTCGCATCAGTAAAGGGGTGTTGGAGGTCAACGACCCCGGTGTAAACGATTATTTCGCTCCCGATGAGATCCGTATTCCCTTTCGGAATATGGTGTATATCGGGGATAGCGATACCGACGTCCCCTGCATGAAGCTGGTCAATTCCTACGGCGGGCACTCCATCGGGGTGTACAACGACGATCAGACCAAGGTTCGTAAAATGATGCAGGAGGGGCGGATCAAATATTTCGCTCCCGCCGATTATAACGAAGGAACGGAGCTGGATCAACTGGTCAAAGCCATCATCCGCCGCACCGCCGCCAACGAGGTGCTGGAGGAAATACATTATCATTGCTTCACCTAAATTGTGCAAAAATCCCTCGAAATTAAAGGAGAAAGAAAATGCGTAAAAATTTCGGTAAAAAAACCTGGGCCTATCCCATGCCGGTCTTTATCGTGGCCGCTTACGACAAGGAGCAAAATCCCTGCTGTATGAACGCCGCCTGGGGCGGAATTTATGATACCGATCAAATCATGCTCTGCCTGGCAGACGACCATAAGACGACGAAGAATATCCTGGAGAGCAAGGCCTTTACCGTCAGCATCGCCGATGCCGCCCACGTGGTGGAAGCAGACTATGTGGGCATCGTTTCGGGCAATCAGGTGCCCGATAAGATGCAAAAAGCAGGATTGACCACCGTAAGATCGGAGTTTGTGGACGCACCCATCATCAAGGAATTTCCCATGACCATTGAGTGCAAATTACTGAAATTCAATGAGGACGGCATCTGTATCGGCGAGATCCTCAACGTCAGTGCCGATGAGGCGGGGCTGGACGCCGACGGACAGATCGACCCGACTAAGCTTCAGGCCATCACCTACGATCCGGTGCATTATGCCTATCTGACGCTCGGCGAAAAGGTCGGTAACGCCTTCTCCGATGGAAAAAAGCTGAAATGATGGATAGACCCTATATTATTTGCCATATGGTGACCTCTATCGACGGAAAGGTGACGGGAGATTTCCTTGGAATGCCTTCCTGCGAAAAGGCCACTGAAATCTATTATGACTTGAACCGTACCCTGAAAGCGCAGGGCTTTATCTGCGGCAGAGTGACGATGGAGGGCAGCTTTACCGGCGGCTGGTATCCGGATCTTTGCGCCTATCCGCCCAAAGAAAAGGAGGATTTTATTCCGGAAAGCCTTTCGGGCTTTTATGCCGTCGCCTTTGATACGACTGGAAAACTGGGCTGGAGATCCAATCGGATCATCGACCCGGACGGCGACCCCGGCTATGATGGCGCCCAGATCATCGAGATCCTCTCGGAAAATGTGGACGGGCGCTACCTGGGCTACCTGCAGGCAATGGGCATCCCCTATCTCTTTGCCGGCAAAGAAAAGATCGACGTGGCAGCCGCCCTTCATAAACTCAAAACGAAGATCGGTGCCGAAACGCTGCTCCTGGAGGGCGGCAGTATCATCAACGGCGCCTTTCAGCGCGCCGACCTGGTTGACGAGCTCAGCCTCGTCGTGGCACCCGTTGCCGCCGCAAAAGGGGATAAACCCCTCTTCATGGACGCCGCCTGCGCCTCTTTCAAACTCCTGGACGCCCAAACTTATGGCGACGTCTTGGTCTTGAAACATAAAAGAAAATAGTTTTCGTAAAAAATGATTCATACGGAAATAACCAAAAAGGCGATGAAGCGTACGTTGGTGCACGTGACGGGTAATGAGATAAAAGCGGGATTTCTTATGTGCTTCACCCTGTCCATCTTGCTCCCAAACGGCAAGACCATCAAATTCCTCGACGATAACGCCACATATCTTGGCAATCAGCTGGAATGCGAATTCGGCGGAGACCGATGCTTCGGTATCGTCGCCAATATGGATTTTGTCCTTATCTGCACCTACGAGGAAAACGGCGAAAATCCCAAACTGATTATTTATAAGAAAAGATAAAAATTGCCGCTGAGATGGATCTCTCCACCTCAGCGGCTTTTACGTTTATCGTACTACCGATGAATGACTATAGATATAGAACTCCTCTTGGCTCGGCATCCACTTCTTTTCCTTGGGTGGAAAAGTCGCATCAAATGCTTCGACAGAGGCGATATCCTCACAGCAATCGGCGGCAGTGGAGGGGATATACATCCACCTCTTGCCGTCAAGCACGTTTGGAACAAGTTCGCAAACGAGAAGCGCCGTCGGGAAGTTGCCATCCACAACAAAGCTCACGTTCTTCTTTTTGCAGCTCACGAACCCACGGCTGACGTAATTGCCCGGATTGCCGAAGTTGATATTCACGTCATATCCCATCTTTCGTGCGACCTCAAAGGAATGCTCGATCAGCATTTTGCCGAGTTTCTGCCTTTGATATTTCGGCGCAACGCAAAGCGGTCCGAAGGAAAGGATCTCCTTGCGGTTTCCGTTCTCATCCTCAAGCCAAGCTTTGGTGTACATGATGTTGCCCACGATCTCTCCGTCCTTCTCCAGCACAAAGGCAAGCTCGGGAATGAAATCGGGGTGATTTCGCATCATGTGAACGAAGTAGTGCTCGTCCGCCCCCGGCTTATAGACGTTCCAAAATGCCTCACGGGTCAATTCTTCTACTGCTCTGTAGTCTTTTTCGGTCTCTAAACGTATCGTCAAATTTTCCATTTTTAAATCCTTTCATAATTCGTTGACGCTCAAAATACGAGAGGATTGCGAGATGTATTTGCAAACCTCTCGTTTACAATACAATCTCCAAGGCGTTGTTTCTTTTCAAACA
>JAZNVY010000332.1:0-1558 GCA_045593105.1 Eubacteriales bacterium | reverse complement strand
TGCTTAAATACGTCTTTTCTTGAGGTGACTTCATCCGGGTTCCCTCCTTTTTATTGGGTCCTCATCGGCCTGCAAACCGGTCGGGTGAGATAGACGTTGCGGGTCAGTGCCCGAAGGGCTTTCGTGGCCTGTCGTGCAGGTTTCTCTTCCTGGAAAAGACCAAAGACGGTGGAACCGCTTCCGGTCATCAGGCTGAGGATGGCCCCCTGCTGACTCATCGCTTCCTTTAGCTTGCCGATTTCGGGGCAGAGGGGGATGGTGGCATATTCCAAAACGTTGCCGGAGGCTTTTGCCAGCCCTTCTAAATCTTCCTCCTCCAAAGCCTTCAGAACTGCCGGTGTATCGGGATGGCGGAGGATGCCCACCTCTGCCAGCTTGCCGAAGATCTGTTTGGTGCTGGCGCCGGCTTTAGGCTTGGCCAATACGATATAGCAGTCCGGCAGTTTGGGTGCCGGGGAGAGAATTTCGCCCACGCCCTCCGCCAGCATGGTGCCACTGTAGAGGAAGAACGGAATGTCAGCGCCCAGGGGAACTAAAAGCTTGGTTGCTTCTTGAATTGAAAAAGGTTTTTTATAAAGGCGGCAAAGGGCTGAAAAGACCGCCGCGCCGTCGGCACTGCCGCCGCCCAGACCCGCACCGGAAGGGATGGTCTTTTTTAATTCGATGGCGACCTGGTATTCCGGGATCTCCGCCGCCTTAAAAAAGGCAGTTGCGACCTTGTGGACGATATTGCGCTCGTCGGTGGGGATGTAGGGGAGATTGCATCGGATACGAATTCCGCCGTTTCCCTCCTCGCGGCGCACCGCGACGTCATCGTAGAGGGAGATGCCCTGGAAGACCGATTGCAAAAGATGATAGCCATCCTCGCGCTTTCCTACTACGTCCAGACTCAGATTGATTTTTGCGTATGCTCTTAATGTAACGGAATTCAAGTGAATCCCTCCTTTTTTCTTATTTTAACAATAACCATGGGATTTTTCAATAAGAGATTGATTTTTCATTCTAAATATAATAAAATAAAACCATTATATAAAGAAAGAGGTAGAACTATGAACGCAGTCATTTCTGTTATCGGTCGGGATCGGGTAGGCATCATTGCCCGGCTCTCCAATATCTGTGCCGAGAATAATGTAAATATCAACGATATTACCCAAAAGGTGCGTAACGATACCTTTACCATGATCATGTGGGTAGAGGTTCGGGAGTCGGAAAAGGACTTCGCCACCCTTGCCAAAGAGCTGGAAGACACCGGCAAGGAAATGGGACTGATCATCCATGTGATGCATGAGGACGTCTTCGACTCCATGCATCGGATCTGATGAGGTGGAATCATGCTGAATCACGGTGATATTTTAGAAACCATTAAAATGATTGATGAGGAGCATCTGGACATCCGTACCATCACCATGGGAATTTCCCTGTTTGACTGTGTGGATCGGGATGTGGATGCTTTCTGTGAACGTGTTTATGAGAAGATCACCCGTCTGGCCGGCAATCTGGTGCAGACCGGTGATGATATTGCGCGTTCTTACGGCATTCCTATCATCAATAAACGGGT
>JAZNVY010000331.1:0-1729 GCA_045593105.1 Eubacteriales bacterium | reverse complement strand
GGATATGGACCTGGCCCTTTTCAATATTCTTCTTTTCGCGGCGCTTGGTGCGAACAACAGCGCCCTTCTTAGCCTGTGCCTTAGCCATTTTGTCTTCCCTCCTTACTTCTTCTTGTTAGCAATGGTCTTCTTGGGACCCTTGCGGGTACGAGCGTTGGTCTTGGAGCGCTGGCCACGCACGGGCAGACCCTTGCGGTGACGCAGGCCACGGTAAGAACCGATTTCGACCAGTCGCTTAATATTCAGAGCCACATCACGGCGCAGGTCGCCCTCGACGATGTAATCTTTTTCGATGGCTTCACGCAGCTTAGCAGCTTCGTCTTCGGTCAGATCCTTGACGCGGGTGTCAGGATTGATGCCAGTTTCTTTCAGGATATCGTTGCTGAGTTTGCGGCCGATACCATAGATATAGGTCAGGCCGATTTCCACGCGCTTCTCGCGGGGAAGGTCAACACCGGCAATACGAGCCATTTATTCTACCTCCTGTGTTCTTTTAGCCCTGTTTCTGCTTATGCTTGGGATTCTCGCAGATGACCATAACGCGGCCTTTTCTGCGGATGATCTTGCACTTTTCGCAGATGGGTTTTACGGACGGTTTAACTTTCATGGTTAAGTTCCTCCTTAAATCCTTAAATACTCTGCTTTTGGTGATTACTTAGAGCGCCAGGTGATCCTGCCCTTTTGCAGATCATAGGGGGACATCTGGACGGTTACCTTGTCCCCGGGCAGAATTTTGATGAAATTCATGCGGAGCTTACCGGAAATGTGAGCATTGATCACATGGCCTCCGGTGATCTCCACCTTGAACATCGCATTTGGCAGCGCCTCTATAACGGTACCTTCAACTTCGATCATGTCTTCTTTCGCCATACCAGTAGCCTCCTTGGTTTAAACATGCTTTCCGTCTTTATCGGCGGTCAGGATGACCGGTTCGTCCTTGGTAATCAGGACGGTGTTTTCGTAGTGGGAAGACAGGCTTCCGTCTACTGTTTTTACTGTCCAGCCATCGGATAAGCATTTGACCTCATAAGTGCCCACGTTCACCATCGGTTCGATGGCGATGACCATTCCGGCTACCAGCCGGGGGCCTCTGCCCACGCGGTTGGGTGCCAGGAAATTGGGTACTTCAGGCTCCTCGTGCAGCGCACTTCCGACGCCGTGTCCGACATAATCCCGAACCTGCCAGAAACCGTTTTTGGTGGTGTACTCGTCAATGGCACGGGAAATATCGGAAATTCTGTAGCCCTCGCGGGCGTACTTGATGCCCTCATAGAAGCTCTGCCGGGTCACCTCGATGAGCTTTTGCGCCTCTTCTGAGATAGCGCCTGCAGCAAAAGTAGCCGCGCAGTCGCCGTGATATCCCATATAGTGCGCACCCACATCGATCTTGACGATGTCACCCTCGCGGATCTTTCGACTGCCTGGAATGCCATGAATGACTTCGTCATTGATGGAACAGCAGATCGACCCGGGGAAGCCGCCGTAGCCCAGGAAGGAGGGCTTTGCGCCGAAACCTTCGATGACCTTGCGGGCAGCGTTGTCAAGTTCCTTGGTGGTGATGCCCGGCGCGACCAACTCGCCGCAGGCTCTTCGAGCCAGCTCGGCGATCTGTCCCGCCTCCGCCATGAGTTTGATCTCATGGGGCGATTTGATTTTTATCATACGTTCAGCTCCAGAGCGGCGAAGATCCGATCACGGATCTCCTCGACGGTGCCGATGCCTTCCACAG
>JAZNVY010000330.1:0-1788 GCA_045593105.1 Eubacteriales bacterium | reverse complement strand
GATGGCGGCGGCCTCCACCATGGAGCAGTTTTTCGGCACCGGCATCAGCATATCATAGCGCACCGCCACCTGCTCGGCATATCCGCCTCCGCCTAAAAGGGCGCAGACCTTGTCGCCGATCTTCCAATCGGATTTTGCTTTGGCTTCTTCGCCCATGGCGGTGATGACACCGGCGATCTCCAGACCCATCCATTCGGGGCATCCCGGGGGAGGGGGATAATCTCCGGCTCTCTGCATCAGGTCGGCGCGGTTCAATGCGGCGGCATGGATCTCCACCAGTACTTCATCAGCCTTGATGATGGGATCGGGCACGTCACTCCAAATTAAAGATTGATCTTTTTGTACTAAAATCGCATTCATTTTTTGCTCCTTTCATCCGTTAAAGCCGGTGCAGACTGCGTTGATGGCAGAGAGCAGAGGCTGTGCTTTGGTGGAAAAGTTGGTGTGCTGCTGGACGCAGAGCCACATACAGCACCCCATCATGGGTCCGATCCTACGCAGGATCTTTTGATGGCTGCCGCCTGCGAGATAAAGGAAGGGGATCTTCAGTTCCTTTTTCAGAAGACTGATGATCCGGAGGTTTTCCGCCTCCTCCTCGGGGCTGCTTGACCAGGTGACGATCTTGCAGATATCAGCACCGCGCTCCTGGTGTCCTCGGGCGATCTCCAAGACCTGCTCGGCAGGAATGAACTTTTTCACGTGGGAGCTCATGATGACCTCCGCTCCTTTGGCGTGCAGTTCTTCAATGAGCTTCTTTTGCTTTTCCACTGCAATGGGATCTTCGGTAAATTCGATGGGATGCTTATCAAAATAGTCTCCCATGACGTCGATAAGGGTGGCGCCGCTCTCTGCCAAAAGCAGAAGGTGCTCTGCCAGTTCATCGTAGGTCTTGCCCTCGTTGACGGTATGGGCGTAGTTGGTCACGTAGACCGGCTTGCCCATGGCGGCAAAGAGCTTTTGGTAGGTCTCTTTGTTGCGATCCTCCGGCAGCAGCTTTTCGACCTGGATGCCGAAAGCATCCGCGCCGTTCATGTTGGCTTCGGCGATCAACTTATAAATAAAGTTTAGATCGTTGTTTTCGAGCATAACGGTCTTTAAAGGTTTTTCATGATTTAAAAAGGTCATTTTTTTAGTTCCTCATATCCTTTCTTGGGCATTACGTTGCGACCGCCGTCCATCAAAAGACCGCTGCCGGTAATAAAGGCGGCTTTATCGGAGGCTAAGTACATGATCATGTCCACGATTTCCTGGGTCTCAGCGGCGCGGCCCATCAGGGTAGCCATTTTCGCCATGGCTTCCCGGGTCATGACCGGACCGGGTGCCACGTAGGTGACCCGCACGTTATATTGCGCACCGTACTGCGCCAAGGATTTGGTGACGCCGTTCATCAAGGCACTTTTTGCAGCGGCATAAGCCACGCTATGCTCGCTTCCTTCTACGCCGGTGATGGAGCCGAGGAAGATGATGACGCCGCTCTTTTGCTTGGCCATCTGCTGCAGACCGGCCTTGGCGGCATAGACCGCACCCTTGAGATTGAGATCAATGCCGAATTCAAAGACGGAAATGTCCTGATCTTTCCATTCCGTATGGTCATTCAACATCCGCGCTTCGGCACCGTCGGCGCAGGGGAGGACGATGTCAATACTGCCAAACTCCTCCACTGCCCGATCCTTGGCGGCTACGACCTCTTCGTATTTGGTGACGTCGGTTTTGATGCCGATGGCCTTGCCGCCTGCGGCAGTAATTTCGGCAACGGCGGCATCCAAGGCCGCTTGATTAATATCTACT
>JAZNVY010000329.1:0-2472 GCA_045593105.1 Eubacteriales bacterium | reverse complement strand
GAGCAATCAAAATGAAGAATTGAAAATTGATGCATTAGAAGCTCAGGCTGATGCAACCGAAGTTACCGAAGTAATCGAAATTGAGGAAACTGTCGAACCTGAAAAGGTAGAGTATGACAAGCAGAAGATTGCCGCTGAAATCATGGCTCGGGATCCTGAACATGCTCGCGAGATTGTAAAAGCACGTTTGGCACAGATGACTCCTGAGCAGATTGATGCAATGCGCGTAGCAAAGGCTGAAAAAGCCGCGGCATCAGAAGCAGAGGCAGCAACTGCTCCCGTTGTAGAGGCTGCTCCTGTCGTGGCGGCTCCCGTAAAAGCGGCCAAGGTTGAAAAGGCGCCGAAAAAGAAAAAGGCTAAAAAGAATAAACGCGGTATTTCTTATGAATCCAAGCAAGCATTTACCGGTTTTATGTTCGTATTACCTTGGTTCCTTGGTTTCTTGCTGTTTTTTGCTTCCCCTTGCTTCCAGTCTTTGAAGTTTGCCTTCTCTAAGGTATCTGTTTTTGAGAATTACAAATGTACCTGGTATGGTTTGGGGAACTTTAAGGATCTCTTGACCAGCGGTGCTACCTACTTACAGGCTTTGCTGGATACTCTGACTGATTTGGCGGTTAACGTGCCGGTCATCTTGATCTTCAGCTTGTTTGTGGCTGTATTGCTGAATCGTAAGTTCGTGGGTCGTGGATTGGTTCGTGGCATTTTCTTCCTCCCGGTAATCGTTACTACCGGCGTGGTTATGTCCACCTTTAACGCCACCAGTGATGCGAATGCAGTTATGGAAGGTGAAGTTGGTAACGGCGTTTTGTTTGAAGTTGCCAATGCTGCTGATTTCCTTGGTGAATTGGGCTTGAATGAAACCTTGACTAATTATATGTCGATGGTTGCGGATCGGATCTTTAACGTAGTTTGGGACTCCGGTATCCAAATCCTCTTGTTCCTTGCTGCTTTGCAGGGTATTTCTCCCTCTCTTTATGAGGCGAGTAACGTAGAGGGCGCTACTGCTTGGGAAACTTTCTGGTTGATTACGTTCCCCAACGTGGCTCCGATCATTCTTGTTAATATTGTTTACACCATCGTTGATACCTTTGGTGATACTGAAAATGCTGTTTTGATTGAAATTGATAAGTACATCAATAGTACCTTTAACTTTGGTGCGGCAGCAGCAGCATCCTGGACATTCTTCCTGGTTGTATTGATTATAATCGGTGTTATTTTCGGCATCTTCCAGTTGCTCGGAAAAACAAACGATTGAGAAAGGGGGTAAAGTAAATGAAAATTGTAAAAGCATTCAAACACCAGTTTGGTGAAAACAGCAAGAAGGCTGACAAAAGAATGTGGGGCTATCTTGCTACTAAATTCATCGGAAATCTTGCAATTGCATTGATTCTGATCGGTCTTTCTTATATCATTCTCTACCCCTTGATCTACAGTATTTCTCAGGCTGTCCGCTCTCAGCTGGATATGTATGATACGACGATCATCTATATCCCCAAGCACTTTACGCTTGAAAACTTCAAGTTGGCTTGGCGTGTACTGGAATTCCCGGCAGCATTGTCTAATACGTTCCACCTTTCCATCTGGCCGACCCTCTTGCAGGTTTGCTCCTGCGCATTGGCCGGTTATGGATTTGCGCGGTTTAAGTTTGCAGGCAAGAACGTATTGTTCTTCTTGGTACTGCTGACGATTATCGTACCGCCCTCTACCATCATGGTTCCGCTGTATACCAACTTCCGTATGTTTGATCCTCTGTATATTGCAACTGCGATGCACTCCTTTGGATGGATCAAGGAACCCTATTTGATTCTGACGGACTCTCTTTGGTGCTTCCTGCTTCCTGCATTGCTTGCGGCAGGCTTAAAGAGTGGTTTGTTCGTATTCGTTTATCGTCAGTTCTTTAGCGGTTTCCCCAAGGAGTTGGAGGAGGCTGCTTATATCGATGGTTGCGGTGCTATGAAGACCTTCTTGCGCATCCTGGTTCCCAATGCGGCACCTGCGTTCGTTACAGTATTTTTGTTCTGTATCGTATGGTATTGGAACGATTACTACACGGTTCCGATGTTTGTTCCGAATATGCAGACCTTGCCCGATGCATTGGGTAACATGTATTCTACGATGACCGGTGAAACCTTTAGAGGCGAAGATGCAATTTCCCTCTATCCGATTCTTCGTGCCGGTATCATTCTGTATATCACTCCGCTGTTGATTACATTTATTGTATTGCAGAAGAAGTTTACTGAATCCATTGCACGAAGCGGTATCGTCGGCTAATTTGGCTTATTTTGTATACATTAATATCCCCTATGGTATTCGCCATAGGGGATATCTTTTTTGTGTAACGAAAACCACCGGTCCGGCCGGTGGTTCCAAAAAGCTTTAGCTATGAGTGGAAAAAATATCCTCCTTCGTCTAAAATAGAAGAGGGTTTGCCGACCACAACAAGAAAGACGAAGGAGGAATCAAGTCTTGAAA
>JAZNVY010000328.1:0-5046 GCA_045593105.1 Eubacteriales bacterium | reverse complement strand
AGAGCACCCACATAAGCGGGTGCTCGAAATATGGTCTGTTATCTCTTGGAGAACTGGGGTGCACGACGTGCAGCCTTCAAACCGTACTTCTTTCTCTCCTTCATTCTGGGGTCGCGGGTTACGAAACCGGCCTTCTTCAGAACGCTCTTGAGGGTCTCATCGGACTCGATCAGGGCACGGGTGATACCGTGACGGATCGCACCAGCCTGGCCGCTTACGCCGCCGCCGACAACGTTAACGATCACATCATACTTACCCATGGTGCCGGTCAGCTCCAGGGGCTGACGAACCAACATACGCAGGGTCTCCAGGCCGAAATATTCGTCCATGGTTCTGCCGTTGATGGTTACATTGCCGCTGCCGGGAAGCAGGCGGACTCTGGCAACAGAAGATTTTCTTCTGCCGGTGCCATAGAAATAATTTTCATTGTTATACATGGTTTACAGTCCTCCTTACTTCTCAAATACTTCAGGCTTCTGCGCGCCCAGGTTATGCTCAGCGCCGGAGAAAACTCTCAGACGGGTCATAGCGGCATCAGCGATCTTATTCTTGGGCAGCATGCCCTTAACAGCCAATTCCACAACCTTCTCGGGCTTGGTCTCCATCAGCCGCTTGTAGCTGATCTCCTTCAGACCGCCGATATGGCCGGTATGATAGCGGTAGTACTTCTTATTGAGCTTATCGCCGGTGAGTGCAACCTTAGCAGCATTCAGGACGATCACGCAGTCACCGCCGTCAACGTGCGGGGTGTAGTCCGGCCGATGCTTACCCATCAGGATCATAGCAATCTGAGTGGAAACGCGGCCCAGGGGCTTATCTGCAGCATCAACAATGTACCACTTGCGGGTAACTTGCTCTTGCTTTTTCATAAAAGTAGACATCGTTTTCTTCCTCCATTAGTTTTTTCTTTTTCATGCCAAGTTATTATAATACAACCGGCGAGCAATGTCAACCACTTTTTTCAAAAAATATTATTGGCATTTTGTTTTCTTTTATTATCTCTTTTTTACTTCGTTTTTCTTCTATTTGCTCACTTTCCATTTATGAAAAACATTTGCTTTTTACCGCGAAAACGATTAAAATAAGGAAAAAACAAAGGAGGATTCATCATGCAGCAAATATCGGGATACATCCGCCGGGCGGTGGATGATTTTAATATGATCCGTCCGGGCGAAAAAATAGCCGTTGCCTTATCCGGCGGTAAGGATTCCATGCTGATGCTCCATGGCCTCCATCACCTATCGCGCTATCATCCGGCGCACTTCAGCTTAGTCGCAATCTTTATTGATCTCGGATTTGTTAATATTGACGTTGCCGCCCTAAAACAGGTCTGTGAAAGCCTGGAGATCCCTTTAATTATACGTAAAACCGATATTGCCCCCTTGGTCTTCCAGGTTCGTGAGGAAAGCAACCCCTGCGCCCTTTGCGCCAAGATGCGGCGTGGCTCCATTCACGATGCCGCCATCGAGGCCGGTTGCCGCACCATCGCCTTGGGTCACCACCGTGACGATGCGGTAGAAACGCTGACTATGAACTTAATTTATGAAGGCAGGATCGGCTGTTTCCAGCCGGTGACCTATCTGGATCGCAAGGACGTGCGCGCCATCCGCCCGATGATCTACCTTACCGAACGGCAGATCGCCAATACCGTAGAGCGGCTGGAGCTCCCTATCGTCAAAAATCCCTGCCCCATGGATCATGCTTCGGTGCGTCAAGAGACCAAAGACCTGCTCCAAGAGGCAGAGGAGCGGTTCCCCGGCCTTTCCGAGCGGCTTTTCGGTGCCATTCAGCGTAGTGAACTACCCGGATGGAAAAAGGATTGACAAAGGTCTTTCCCTATAATATAATGTAAGAATGTGTAAAATACCATAAAGGAGAAATAGATCATGAAGGAATTGGAAAAGGTATATAATCCTCAGGAATTCGAGGATCGGATATACGATTTCTGGTTGAAAGGCCGTTATTTCCACTCCGAGCCGGACGAAAATAAGCAGCCCTTCACCATTGTCATTCCGCCCCCGAACGTAACCGGTCAACTGCATATGGGTCACGCCCTGGACGAGACCTTGCAGGACATTTTGATCCGTTATAAGCGGATGCAGGGCTTCAACGCCCTTTGGATCCCCGGTACTGACCACGCCGGCATTGCCACCCAGATCAAGGTTGAGGAGGTTCTCCGTAAAGAGGAGGGTCTGACCCGCTATGACCTGGGTCGTGAGAAGTTCCTGGAGCGCGTATGGGATTGGAAAAAAATGTATGGCGACCGCATTATCAATCAGCTGAAAAAGCTGGGGTCCTCCTGCGACTGGGATCGGGAGCGGTTCACCATGGACGAAGGCTGCTCCAAGGCAGTAAAAGAAGTTTTCGTCAATCTTTATGAAAAAGGCTTGATCTATAAGGGCAACCGTATCATCAACTGGTGCCCCAACTGTACCACTGCCCTTTCCGATGCAGAGGTAGAGTACGAAGAGCAGCCCGGCCATTTCTGGCATATCCGCTATCCCGTCAAGGATAGCGACGAGTACGTCACCATCGCCACCACCCGTCCGGAGACCCTCCTGGGCGACTCTGCTGTGGCCGTTCATCCCGAGGACGAGCGTTATACCCATCTGGTAGGCAAAATGCTGATCCTCCCCTTGGTAGGCCGCGAAATCCCCGTGGTTGCCGATGAGTACGTAGACAAAGAGTTCGGTACCGGTTGCGTGAAGATCACCCCCTGCCACGACCCCAACGACTTTGAGGTGGGCAAACGCCATAACCTGGAAGAGATCCTGGTGTTGGACGGTAACGCCAAGATCAACGCCAACGGCGGCAAATACGAGGGGATGGATCGTTACGAAGCCCGGAAACAGATCGTCAAGGATCTGGAAGAGGGTGGCTTCCTTGTGAAGATCGAGGACCACACCCATAACGTAGGTACTTGTTACCGCTGCGGCTGTACCGTAGAACCGATGGCATCCAGCCAATGGTTCGTCAAGATGCAGCCCCTGGCGGATAAATCCATCAAAGAGGTCAAGGCCGGTGAGACCCAGTTTGTCCCCGACCGTTTCAGTAAGACCTATCTCCATTGGATGGAAAACGTCCACGATTGGTGTATCTCCCGTCAGCTTTGGTGGGGTCACCGTATCCCGGCTTATTACTGCGACGCCTGTGGGGAGATGGTCGTCTCTAAGGAAGACGTTCATACCTGTCCCAAGTGCGGCGCACCCATGCGCCAGGAAGAGGACGTCCTGGATACCTGGTTCTCCTCTGCCCTCTGGCCCTTCTCCACTTTGGGATGGCCCGAAAAAACTCCCGAGTTGGATTACTATTACCCCACCAGCGTGCTGGTAACCGGTTACGATATCATCTTCTTCTGGGTGGCGAGAATGATCTTCTCCGGCCTGGAGCAGATGGGCGAGGTTCCCTTTAAGCACGTATTGATCCACGGCCTGGTTCGCGATAGCCAGGGTCGTAAAATGAGTAAATCCCTTGGCAACGGCATCGATCCCTTGGAAGTCATCAAGGAATTCGGTGCTGACGCACTGCGCTTTACTTTGGCTACCGGTAATGCACCCGGTAACGATATGCGCTACTATCCGGAGCGTGTGGAATCCTCCCGTAACTTTGCCAATAAGGTCTGGAATGCTGCTCGCTTCATCCTGATGAACCTCAAGGAAGAGGATCTCAGCTTCAAGGCAGAGAACCTCAAGCCGGAGGATGAATGGATCCTGACCCGGTATAACGAGGTCGTACGCGACGTTACCGATAATCTGGATAAATTCGAGATCGGTCTTGCTCTGCAGAAGGTCTACGACTTTATCTGGGATCTCTTCTGCGACTGGTATATCGAACTGGTCAAGCCCCGTCTTTATGCCGGTGGCGAGGAAAGCGCATCGGCGCAGAGAGTACTGCTCTACGTCTTCTCCGGCGCATTGAAGATGCTTCATCCCTTTATGCCCTTTATTACGGAAGAAATCTGGCAGGCACTCCCGGTGGAGGAAGAAGCCATCGTCGCTGCCCGTTTCCCGGTCTACGACAGCAAGCTTTGCTTCCGCGAGGGTGCTGATAAGATGGAGCACATCATGGAGACCATCAAGGCCATCCGCAACCGCCGCGCTGAGATGAACGTTCCCCACTCCAGAAAGGCTTCTCTCTATATCGAAACCGCCCATGCAGAGTGGTTTGAGGGTGCCGAAAGCTTCTATCAGAAGCTGGCAGGTGCAGATCAGGTGCTGATCAACCAGCCTGCTCCCGAAGGAACCGTCAAATTGGTCTGCAACGGCGCAAGCCTCTATATCCCTTTCGCTGAATTGGTCGATATTGAGGGTGAGATCGCCCGCTTGACCAAAGAACTGGAAAAGGCCAAGGGTGAGCTGGCGCGCGTCGAAGGCAAGCTGAGCAACCAAGGCTTTATCGCAAAAGCCCCTGCCGCATTGGTAGAGGCGGAGAATGCCAAAAAGGAGAAATTCCTCGCGCTCATCGAGGATCTCACCAAGAGCATTGAGGAAATGAAAAACAGATGATGAACTATAGCCAAGCCATGCATTATATTCATGATCGGAAAGCCCACGTAGCCAAACCCGGTCTGCAACGGATCACGGCTTTGCTGGAGCGACTGGGCAACCCGCAGAAAGGGTTGCCCTTTCTCCATATTGCCGGAACCAACGGAAAAGGAAGCACCGCCACCATGCTGGCGTCTGTCCTTCGGGAAGCCGGCTATAAAACCGGGCTTTATACCTCCCCTTTCATTTACGATTTCCGCGAACGCTTTGTTGTGGACGGTGAAATGATTTCGGAGGAAACTCTGACCCGATTGACCGAGCAGGTGCAAAAGGCCGCTGAGGGACTGGAACTGACGGAATTTGAGATCGTCACGGCAATCGGTCTTCTCTTTTTCAAAGAGCAAAACTGCGACATCACCGTTCTGGAGGTTGGCATGGGCGGCCGTTTCGATGCCACCAACGTCATTGAAGAGCCTTTAGCATCCATTATCTGCTCCATCTCTCTGGATCACACTGAAATTCTGGGAGATACGCTGGAAAAGATCGCCTCCGAAAAGGCGGG
>JAZNVY010000327.1:0-7540 GCA_045593105.1 Eubacteriales bacterium | reverse complement strand
GGCATAAAAATGCCTCCTTCCTCAAACAGATTTCAATGCATTTTCAATATCGGCAATCAGATCATCGGCATTCTCCAGCCCGACAGACAGCCGTACCAGATCGCCGGGGACACCGGCGGCAATAAGCTCTTCATCGCTCTTCTGACGATGGGTTGCGGTGGCCGGGTGCAGGCAGCAGCTTCTGGCATCCGCCACATGGGTCTCGATGGCGGCGATCTTCAAGCCCTTCATAAACTCTGCCGCAGCCGCCTTGCCGCCCTTGACGCCAAAGCTGATGACGCCGCAGCTGCCGTTAGGCAGATATTTCAGCGCCCGCTCATGCTCGGGGTCACCGGGCAGACCGGGGAAGCGCACCCAACCCACCTTGGGATGGTTGCTGAGGTACTCTGCAATCTTCTGAGCATTCTCACAATGGCGCGCCATCCGCACGTGCAGGCTCTCCAGCCCTAAATTCAGAAGATAAGCACTCTGGGGAGACTGAACGCAGCCCAGGTCGCGCATCAGCTGCGCGGTGGCCTTGGTGATATAGGCGCCCTCTAAGCCGAACCGCTCGGTATAGGTCACACCGTGGTAACTATCGTCGGGGGTGCAGAGTCCGGGGAACTTATCGGGATACTTGGTCCAATCAAACTTACCGGAGTCTACGATACAGCCGCCCACTGCAGAGCCGTGACCGTCCATATACTTAGTGGTGGAATGGGTGACGATATCCGCACCCCACTCGATGGGTCGGCAGTTGACGGGGGTAGCAAAGGTATTATCAATGATCAGAGGAACGCCATGGGCGTGCGCCGCCTTGGCGTACCGCTCGATATCCAATACGTTCAGCGCAGGATTTGCGATGGTCTCACCAAAGACCGCCTTGGTATTGGGACGGAATGCGGCCTCCAGTTCCTCGTCAGAGCAATCGGGTGCTACGAAGGTAAAGTCGATCCCCATCCGCTTCATGGTAACGGCGAAAAGGTTATAGGTGCCGCCATAGATCGCGGAGCTTGCCACCACGTGATCCCCCATGCCGGCAATATTAAAGACGGCAAAGAAGGAGGCTGCCTGGCCGGAACCGGTCAGCATGGCGGCAGAGCCGCCCTCCAGCTCACAGATCTTCGCCGCGACGGTATCGCAGGTAGGATTCTGCAGGCGGGAATAGAAATAGCCGCTGGCTTCCAGGTCGAAAAGCTTGCCCATATCCTCGCTGGTGGCATATTTAAAGGTGGTGCTTTGAATAATGGGAACCTGACGGGGTTCGCCGTTTCCGGGCGTATAGCCGCCCTGCACACATTTCGTTTCGATCTTAAAATCTTTCATTGCAATTCTCCTTTCAAAAGAAAAACGCCCCAAGGTCAAGCCTTGAGACGAAAAAATCCGCGGTACCACTCAAGTTGCAGAAAAGCTCTGCCCCTCAAACGCCTTAACGCAGCCGCTACGGGAAGCCCTGACGATCGCATGACGATCCTCGAACCTCCGGCTCCGAAGCCATAAGCCCAGCCCCTTCCTGCTTGCAGACTCGCACCGCCCGTCTGCTCTCTGATCTGCATTAAAAAGCAAAGCCCTCTTCATCTCAGCCTTTATATATATAGTTATTATAACAAGTGGTTTTTCATTTGTCAACCTGGAAAAAGGAGCCGATTTTCAATATTCAGGAGCCTTTTATCTATTGTTTTTTTATATAAATAGTGTATAATTAAGAAAGAAGATACCAAAAGGAGAAAAAAGAGATGCAAATTGGTAAATTAAACGAACTTCTGAACCCTATTTCCTATCGGCTGACGATCGCGGATCACACCGCAGAGCTCTCTGCCGCAGAGATCGGAAATCCGATCTTGGGCGAGCCGCTGAAGGTGGAATGGAATCAGCTTTGGAATAAGGGGCTGGATCTGCATATTTCTTTGCCGGAGGAGGCGTTCCTGGATCGGGTCGTCGTATGCTTTGGCGAAAAAACTGCGCTGACCGAGGTACACCTCTTGGGTGAGGCGCCGCTGGCAGTCTATACGGCAGAGACCGGCAAGAGAATCGCTGAAAAAGAAATTACCTTGGAAGCCGCCGTCTGCTGCAAGGAGCTGACCCTGCGCATGATCGGAGATTATTCCGATATTGAGATCGAATCCGTCACCCTCTACGGTGCGGTGGCAGACGGACTGGATCTCTTCCCCACCCCCGATAAAAAGAGCAGCAACGGAAAAGCCTTTTCTGCCTCTGCTTATACGGCGCTTTATTCTCGGACGCCCCTCAGTGAAAAGGCAGAACGGATCCTCGCAGAAAAGTTTGCCGAAGAGACCGGCATCTCCCTTGAAAAAAATAAGGCCGCCGAAATCCTTTTCACCTTGGATTCCACCCTTCCGGCGGAGGGCTTTGCCCTTTCGGTGGCGGAGAAGGGCACCCTGCTGACCGCCGCCGACGAGCGTGGCTTTATTATGGCGGCTGAAACCTTCATCAAGTTGATTGAAGACGGAACGATCAAAGAGTGCGAGGTGCAGGATACCCCCTGCCATCCCTTCCGGGGCGTTCATCTTTATATCCCCGGCGCGCAGTATATGGACTATGCCAAACGGCTGGTCAAATATCTCTTCTCCCCCATGGGCTATAACGCCATTATCATGGAAGTTGCCGGCGGCATGAAATTCGACTCCCATCCCCTCATCAACGAAAAGATGGAAGAGGCGGTGGAAAAAGGAAAACGCGGCGAATGGCCGGTCTTCCCCCATGGCTCTGTCGCCGAAGGAAAGGCGGTAGAAAAAGCCGTCCTGAAGGATCTGATCGACTACATCCGGGGCTACGGCATCGAAGTCATTCCGGAAATTCAAAGCTTGGGGCACGTCCAGTTCATGACCCAGGCATACCCGGAGATCGCTGAGGTTCCCGAGGAAGAAGATGGCGAGGTCAAGGATACCCGCGGCGAGGACGCCCGTCCCGCCACCTTCTATAAGCACTGCTATTGCCCCTCCAACGAGCGGTCTTACGAGATCCTTTTCGATCTCATCGACGAGATCGTAGAGGTCTTCCAACCCAAGGAATACGTCCATATGGGTCACGACGAGGTCTATGAGATCGGCGTCTGTAAGGTCTGCAAGCATAAAAATGCGGCAGAGCTTTTCGCATCCGATATTAATCGGATCTACGACTATCTCAAAGCAAAAGGACTCAAAATGATGATCTGGGCGGATATGCTTCAGCTCGGTTCTAAGAGAAAATACCAGACGCCGCCGGCCATCGACATGATCCCCAAGGATATCGTACTGCTGGACTTCGTATGGTATTTCCATCTGAAAGAAGATATTGAAGATCATCTGCTCTCCCACGGCTTTAAAGTGGCTATGGGCAACCTCTATTCCAGCCACTATCCCCGGTACTGTACCCGGAGCCGCAAGGAAGGCATGATCGGCGGTCAGATCTCCGCTTGGGTCAGAGTCAATCCCGAACTCCAGGCGCAGGAAGGTAAGATCTACGATTATTTCCTCACCGCCCAGATGCTGACTTCGGAGGATTATTCCCCCAACTATACCCACGTCTACGACAAAATGATCTCCGCCGGAATGCCCAAATTCCGTGAACGAATGGAGGGGATCTCCTACCCCTCGCGTCAAAAAGACGCGGAGAGCAAGACCCTTCTGGAGCAGCCCTTTACCGACGCTCCCCAAAAGACGGTGGAGATCGGCGAAAAGGTCTCCTCCGTCGTCCTCACGCACACCATGCTTCGTCGGATTCCCAAGGAGCCTTGGGTTCCCGGTGAAAAGGTGGGCGAATATATCCTGACTTACGAGGACGGCACCGAGGAACGCATCACCCTGCAGATGGGTAAAAACATCGCTCATTGGAACCGTCGCCAGCATGAACCTACCTCCCACCAGCTCTATCGTCATACCGGCTATATGACCGTCTATTATTGCGACGGCGTCCATTCCAAAACGGAGCGCGGAGAAAACGTCTGCCTTTATCAGATCGAACTGTTGACCGACCGAAGCAAGACCCTTCGCTCCATTGTACTGGCAGAAGAAGCGGAAGTCGATCCCCGGATCGCTCTTTGCAAAGTGGAAATCGTGAAGTAATATGGATAAGATTTTATTACACATCTGCTGTGCCCCCTGCTCGGTAGCCTGCATCAAGCAGCTCCGGGAGGAAAACATCGAACCCACCGGATTTTGGTATAATCCCAATATCCATCCTTATCAGGAGTATAAAGCCCGGCGGGATACCCTCATTGAGTATGCCGCATCCATCGAGCTCCCCCTCATCGTGAAGGATGAATACGGCTTAAAAAAATTCACCCAGGCAGTCAGCAACCATATCGACAAACGCTGCGGCTACTGCTACGCCGTTCGCTTTGAGGAGGCGGCAAAGACCGCCAAGGAGCACGGCTTTCAGGCTTTCGCCACCACCCTCACCGTCTCCCCCTACCAGGATCATCCTCTGATCTTTGAGATCGGCCGAAAAGCCGCCGAAAAATACGGCGTGGAGTTCCTGCCCTACGACTTCTCCCCCAAATTCCGGGAGGGGCAAGCGGAGGCACGGGAGCTGGGGATGTATATGCAAAAATATTGCGGCTGTATTTACTCCGAAGAAGACCGCTACCAAAAACAGATCGAAAAGGATCAAAAGAGGTTCGAGAATGTTCAAGAATAAATGGTTCAACGTCTTTGCAACGATCATCACTTCTTTGGCAATGTTAGCATTTGGTTTTTGGATTGGCCGCACCTTTTCTGACACAGAAAAGACTGTTAATAGAGCAATTCCCAGCCAAGAGGAACTTGCTACCATGAAAACACAGATTGATGCGGACGAGGCAAATTATACCGATTATAAAGAATTTTCTCAGTTCCCTGCCATGTATCGAGAGGCACCTGACCGCATCTGGTTTAAGCCGGCCGACGAAAACCTTTTCTATCTTTTCGAGCCTCAAGATGCTAATTTTGAGCATCTGCTACAGGTAATTGAAGATCGGATGTATTATTCCGCTCTTGCCGATCATAATCTTTACTGCTTCAGCCCGGATTCTGCCGAAGCCATGAGTTCCTCCGGCCATCGCTACGTGGTTTTGGATCACAATAACGTAAATTCAAGCCGCTACGACGAGCATTATGAATATGATCTTATTTTTAATTTCGGAGAAGATACCCGGCTTTACCGGCTTCTGCGTTATCTTTCATATTTCAAAGAACCAATCGCCCCGGAGGAACTCCCGGAGGAATTCTCCAACCGTGACGAGACCAGCGGCTACAAATATATGAACCTGCGCAAGCCGGAGCCAGAATATCCCAAGGAAGAAAACGGCGTTTACTGGCTGAACGGTCAGTTCGGTTATAAAGAGGCGATCACCATAGAGAGTCTTTCCATCACCACCGATGGCGGTAAAACCTTTCAAAAGGCTATCACTAAAGAAAAAGCGAAGCAAATTGCTTTGAAAGAAGCCCAAAAAGCGCAATATAAGTATCAAGGTCTGGACTGTTCCTTCACAAAGGTTGCAGAAAACATCGAACTCATCATCTGGTCTGACATCCTTCCATCCCCTTGGGTCAAAGAATGGGCTTCCGAAGATTTAGATGATCATCATAACCTTTGGGCAGTGCGGCTCTTTGACGAAAAAGATCCGCTTTGCAGTCTCTACCTCTATTTAGATGTCTATAACGGCAAGGTGGTAGGCGGCGGAACACTAAGTGACTAAACGATAAAAGGATGCGAATATTCGCATCCTTTCTTTTTTCACCCATATTTGTTTTCTTCATAGTATAAAACATAGGAGGAACTGCCATGAAGATACACTTAATGGGCGGAGACAGCCGACAGCTTTATCTCGCCGACTACATAAGCGATCGGGGATTTCCGGTCAGCCTTTCATACTTAGGGGGCACCGCCAAGCCGGAGTGGGATGCAGACATTTTGATCCTACCCTTGCCGGTCAGCCGGGACGGCACCGTCCTCAACGCCCCACTCTCCAAGGAGCAGATCTCCCTCGCGGAGATCTACGGCAGCTTTCAAGGCTCAACGCTTTTCGGCGGCAAGTTTCCAAAGGGCGCGCCCGCTCACGCCATTGATTATTTTGAACCTGAGGAGGTCACCCTCGCCAACGCGGCACTGACCGTCGAGGGGGCGCTGGCATTGGCCATTGAGCACACCTCGTTTTCATTATTGCATCAGCCGGTCTTGGTGCTGGGTGCCGGGCGGATCGGTCAGCTTTTAGCACTGCGGCTGATGGCTTTAGGCGCCAAAGTGACGGTAGCCGCCCGACGGGCGGAATCGCTGGCGCTTTGCGAAGCCTTGGGCGCCGACGGGCGTTTTTACGAGGATATTCCCTACCGGCGGTTTCGGCTGGTCTTCAATACCGTCCCTGCTCCGGTACTGACGGAAGAGCGGCTTAAGCTTTTCACCGAAGGAACGCTGCTTTTGGAATTGGCCTCCGCACCGGGCGGATTCGATGCGGCCACCGCCGAAGCGCTGGATCTGATCCCCCTGCAAGCCCCCGGTCTTCCGGGACGGTTTGCCCCCGAATCCGCTGCCGCCTGCATTGGCAAATTTATTATAAAGGAGATGGAACGCCTTGCATGAACCCATTCAGATCGGCATTGCGCTGACCGGGTCTTTCTGCACCCTCCATCGGGTGCTGGAAGATCTCGCACCCTTAGCGGAAAAATATGCCCTCTACCCCATTATGTCGCCCATCGTATATGAAAGCAACACCCGGTTCGGCTCTGCTGCGCTCTTCCGGGAACGGTTGGAAAAGCTTTGCGGCCGCCCCGTCTGGCATACCATTCCGGAGGTGGAGCCCATCGGCCCCAAAAAGCTGCTGGACGCTCTGATCATTGCTCCTTGCACCGGTAATACCTTGGCCAAACTTGCTTTAGGGGTCACCGACACAGCGGTGACCATGGCGGCAAAATCTACTCTGCGCAACGACCGCCCGGTGATCATCGGACTTTCCACCAACGACGCCATGAGCGGTGCCGCCAAGAACATCGGACTTTTGCAGAGTCTGCGCAACTATTACTTTGTTCCCTACGGGCAGGACGATGCAGAAAGCAAGCCTCGTTCCTGCGTGGCACACTTTGACCTGATGGGTGAGACCCTTGAGGCCGCCCTGGAGGGACGGCAATTACAGCCTTTAGTATGGTGAAAATCCACGACCACAAAAAGAAAAAACGCCCTACCGGGCGTTTTTTCTTTTATACGGGAGTGCTATAATAATGCCGATCACCATCAATCCAAACCATACGATGATCAACCATCCCCAGCCAATGACCGAGACGGCATTGGCAAACAGGGTGGAAGAAACGGCGGCGGCAATATAACTCACGAAATCCAGAAATCCGGTGGCGCTGGAGACCATCCCCGTATCCCGAAGGCTGGGGCAATAGCGGCACCAAAGCATGGTAGCTGCACTATTGGAGGCCATAATGGCCAGCACCAAAAAAGCAATATTAACGATGGGTTGTTTGATCAAAAAGACCAGCATAAAGCTACCGGCCGAGAGAGAAAAAGCCAGCAGGATGGTGAGATCCATATTCCGCCCCAACTGTTCATAAACGAAGATCGCAATAAAGGTAGTCAGCGA
>JAZNVY010000326.1:0-5026 GCA_045593105.1 Eubacteriales bacterium | reverse complement strand
GTTCAAAATCGTATTATATACGCTTTGGGATCGCTGATCGACGTTCTGACAGGAGGTTGCAAGAATGAAGAAAATGAAGAAGTTATCTGCCGCTCTGCTGGTCGTGGTGATGATGGTTTCCATGCTTTCCTGCATGGTACTCAACGTCTCCGCGGCTACCGTTCAGGAGCTGGGCGGACCTGTGTCCATCGAGTCTTTCGGTGCGGCCGGCGGCATTGCTGTAGGCGGTAAGAGCCTGCCCAATGGAATTCTGGTCGTTGACGATAATTGGGCGGATTGTGAAGCAGGCCAAAAGGTCCAGATCAAGCTGGGCGGTACTGTTTACAGCGGTTACATCGGTGTCAACGCTTTCGCGGAGATCGCCGAAGCGGCAATTGTTTTGGAATCTAAATATACGATCTACGTGGCGCCCGGTTGCTATAGTGCGGCGATTTCCATGCCCGGATGCAGTAACGTAAAGATCTACGGTCCTCAGGCCGGTATCAATCCGAACAATAAGAACGATATCGCAAAATACAATACCGCGCGTCCGGCGGCAAACATTGAGGATACGTCCATTGTTTCCGCTGATCCGGATCTTTATAACGAGGCGGTGTTCACCGGCGTTATCAACGTCTGTGCGACGCAGTACCGTCCCAGCAACTTTGTGGAGGATGCCGGTTTCTATTTTGCTGATACGGTTTATCTGTTCTTGTCCACTGCCCGCACTTATTTTATTGCTCCCCAGATGCGGAACAATATTTTCAGTGTTTCCAGCAGCTATATTATGAACTTGGATAAAACGCAAACGACGAGCAGTAATACGTATTACGGTCAGAATACGGGTATTCTTTTTGAGGATAACCGCGTACTGAAGGGTAAGACCATCATGGCCGTCGGCGGCTTAATGGATTGCACGGTGCGTAATAACTATCTGAACCTCTCTCCCTATAAAAGAGCAGACGGGATGACGGAGAAGCCTTCTGCGGCGGCGGTCTACATTAGTTCTCTTTACTATTCTTCTGCTACTGCTACTGCCTTGGTTGAAGGAAACTATTTTGCGAACTGCAGCGGTATCGTACGTCACGATCGCGGCGATAACGGCTTTAACTCCGCAGCTTACTCCATTCAGGTCCGCAACAACCGGATCGCCAAGGTGGAGCCTGGTACTTATCTGATCCGTAACCGGTTCTACGCCATGAAATCTTTGCCCGGTATCAATATTCACTTTACCGGCAATGAGGTTAAGGGAATTCCCGCAGGGACCACCCTCTTCCAGCTGCCCTATAACGAGAGCCAGTATAATCTGAGCAGATATCGCTATATGGTCAATATTACGGATAACTCTTTCGATCTTCCTGTTGCTTCCCCCTTTGTTGCTTCCGAAATGGCCGGCGTGATTAACGCCACCAACAACACCTTTAAGAACGGAATCACCATGGAGCAGATCACCCATGAGGATGACTGTGACGTAGTGCTCTATCCCTACTTCGACGGCACTGGCAAAGAGGTCGGCGCTGCAAAGATCCTGGGCGTTCGTAAAATGATCCTCGGCGGTAAGCCTTATTCCGGTACTGTGAGCGAGGCAGATAAAAAAGTCACCTATGATCTGACCGGAGCTGATTTGGATTTTGTTAATCTGAATGATATTTTGATTCTGGATGATGGCTGTACCTTTAAGGTCTACAAGGAAAAGACTTTGGAGACTGAAGTGGAGTCGGATGCCGTTTATCTGGACGGTCATGAAACTGTTCGTTATATCCTCGTTTTCTCTCCGGACGGTGCAGGTACTCTTTACAGCATGCTGATCACCAGAGAATACGGGGAAGAGGCAGAACTTCTGGATGTTACCGTAAGAACGACTGATATTCTGGCCGCTGTATCTCGTGCCGGTGCAGATAAATATATCGTGAATATTAAAGATGCAGATTTAGCCTTCTTGAAGTATGATCTGCACGTTTCTGCCGGCGCAACCGTCGAGCTGTATGAAGATTATGCAGCCAAGAAGAAGCTGACCGATATCGGCGATTATATCCCCTATGACGGTTATACCATCGACGTTTTGGTGAAGGCGGAGTTTGGTTCTGCTGAAAACCTCTATACCTTGGAGTTTAAGCGTACCCGTTCCAAGCTGTATGATCCCAGCATCATCGGGATCAAGTCTCATCCCGAAAGTCAGTGGGCTCTGCGTCCGCTGGATGACTTGTGGCTCTATTATTTCTGCGAAGGCTTCCGCAAGCAGCTGACCTTTGATTTTGTGACCACACCCGGTGCAACCTATACGGTTTACTCCGATAAGGCCATGACCAAAAAGGTCTCCGCCTCCAACGACGTCAAGGCGCTGAAATTGGCATCCGGTGTCAATACCTTCTATATTAAAGTGACAGACAGTGCTTACACCAATGTGGTTCGCTTTGAAGTAGTCAACGAAGAGGTTTCCTCCGATGCATCCATCGAGGGCATTTTGGGTAACCAGCCGACCATCGTTGATAATAAGATTTCCTTGGTTATCGGTGGTAATACCACTTCGGTAAGCTTCTTGACCGGTAATGAATTCGCGGTTTGCGATGTTTATGCCGATGAGGCTTGTAAGATTAAGGTAAAGGGAACGGAGTCTGAAATTCCCGATCTGAATTCCGATCGCGTGGTCAAGACCAGATCTTTCTCTCTCGAGACGGTTCACTCTAAGTCGATCTACTACGTAATTTGTACCGCCGAGGATGGAAAGACTAAGCAGAAATACACGCTGACCCTCTCTAAGCTCGCCATTGACTCCACCTATGCAGACGTGGCTGAGGGTGAGTGGTACACCTCCTATATCGCTACTGCTACGAAGGAAGGTATCTTGCTGGGTGAGCCCGGTGAAGGCGGCCAGGTCTTCCGTCCGGAGGATGATATCACCCGTGAAGAGGTCGCAGTTGTTATGTCCCGTCTGACCGGTATCAACGGTACGGCCTATGCGAACGTGAAGCTGGGCTATAAGGATGCGGCAACCATCTCCGATTGGGCATTGAACTATGTTAAGGTTTGTAAGCAGAATGGTTTGATGAGCGGTTCTGCCGAACAGGATGGCCTTTATTTCTTCCCGGCAAACAGCATTACCCGCGAAGAAGTGATGATTGTTTTCGCCAGATTGTTTAATCTGAAGGGTACGGCCGATCTCAGCACCTTCAAGGATGCTAAATCCGTATCTCCCTGGGCGAAGGCCAGCGTCGAGGCAGTCGTTGCTTCCGGTTTGATTACCGGTGATAACGGCAATCTCAAGCCTCAGGACAGCATCACCAGAGCGGAGATCGCAACCATCGTTACCAGAGCCTTGAATTATGTAAAATAATTGATTCTTTAAATCGGCAGATTCAAACGGATCTGCCGATTTTTTTATGAAATTTGTTGTGATCTTGACCAAATAATTTCAATAAACAAAACAAACAGTATTTTTTTGGTAAATATTACAAATTAATATATTGAAATTGTAACATTTTTAAAATAATGGTTGAAATTTTGAAAACTATTTATTATAATATAGTTGCAAGATTAGGATTTTCTGTAAAGGGGATCCAAAATATGAAAGGAGAGATGATCTTGAATAAGTTTTGCAAGGTTTTAGCCGTGATCATGGCTGTTCTGATGCTGGTCACTATGGCTACCGCTTGTAAACAAAGCGACGACGAGTTCGGCGATGTCTTTGAGCCCGGCGGTTTCGAAAGCGAAATCACCGACGAGGACACCGACAAGGATTCTGACTCGGATTCCGATAAGGACTCCGATGAGGAAGAAGACAAGGATTCCGACAAGGATTCTGACAAGGATTCCGACAAGGAAACCGACAAGGATTCTGACAAGGATTCCGACAAGGATACCGACAAGGATTCCGACAAGGATACCGACAAGGATACCGATAAGGATTCCGACAAGGATTCCGACAAGGATTCCGATAAGGATTCTGACAAGGATTCCGATAAGGATTCCGATAAGGACGATGGTAAGAAGGAAGACAATACTCCTCCTCCCACCGACCAGGAGCAAGCAAACCAGGAATATGATGCTTCCAAGAAGTATGATATTACCAATAACCCCCTGGTATTTGAAGGCAAGGAGCCGAACAGAACCTTTAAGCTGAACTATGACATCGATACCACCGGTTTTGTTAAGAATACATTAAGGTGGCCGATCTGAAGGGTAAGACCCTGAACTTCTTGACTGCTGTTCGTTACAGCTGCTGGGAGTTTAAGAACGAAAAGGGTGAATACGTCGGTGAGTGGGACTGGTTCAAGGCCTGCAAAGAGATGTACGGCCTGAATATTAAGTACACCATCTCCCGTTTTAACCAGGCGGATCAGCAGGCTCTGACCTACATGAACGCCGGTAAGGCTTTGGATATTGTTCCCACCCACGTTGGTGGTTTCCCCAAGTATCTGAACCTTTCTCAGCCCCTGGATCCCTACATCAATATCCAGAATATTGATAACTCCCCCGGCGTCTGCGGCATGACCTTGGAACAGACCAAGTGGGGCGGTACCTATCGTTGTATCTCTGCTATCGGTGCAGTAAACGTACTTTGGTACAATGCATCCTTGGTTGAGCAGTTCCGTCTGCAGGATCCCCACGCCCTTTGGAAAGAGGGTAAGTGGAATTGGGATGCTTATGCAGCCTTCATGAAGTCCCTGCCTGCTACTACCCCCGAAGGTAAGAAGCTTTGGGCGATGCGTCAGTGCGACGGTGATATCTTCTACTCTTGGGCTTTGACCAACGGCGTTGGTCCCATCGAGATCGACACTGAGAGCAAGACCCCCAATCTGATCAATAACTGGATGGATGAGCGCGTTCTGCAGGCTTGGGAATTCATTTCCACTACCCATAAGAGTGTTGCATATCCCGTAAATAACACTGAGACCGGATTTACTCATCTGTACACCGACGGTACCTTGATGATGGCGGATGCTTATAACATGAGCCCCAACTTTGATTCTACCGAGTACGGTAAGGCTCATAAGTACAATTGGGTTCCCTTCCCGGCAGCCACCACCGATACCGGTCGTTGCATCGC
>JAZNVY010000325.1:0-4237 GCA_045593105.1 Eubacteriales bacterium | reverse complement strand
AGTCGGGCGTACCAAAAAATCGAATGCTGATGCATTCGAGTTTTTTGTTTTATAAAAAAGAGGTGTGGGATTTATGAAAAAGTTTTATTTAAAGCCAAAGCTTTTCTCCGTCATGAAAAGCTACACAAAGAAGCAGTTGATGCAGGATATTATCGCCGGCATCATCGTTGCGATCATCGCGTTGCCCCTTTCCATTGCGCTTGCCTTGGCATCCGGCGTGGAACCCGCTTGCGGCGTCTATACCGCTATTGCGGCCGGGTTCATAGTCTCTTTACTGGGTGGTAGCCGCGTGCAGATTGCCGGTCCTACGGCTGCATTTGCCACGATCGTGGCCGGAATAGTCGCTACCCAAGGCATGGACGGTCTTTTTATTGCAACTATTTTAGCCGGTATTATGTTGATCTTGATGGGCGTCTTCAAATTGGGCTCGCTCATTAAATTTATCCCCTATACCATCACCACCGGTTTTACCGCCGGTATCGCAGTCACTATTTTGATCGGTCAGATCAAGGACTTTTTTGGTCTTTCCTATGCCGCAGGCGTAAAGCCGGTAGAGACTCTGGAAAAGATCGAAGCAAACATTGAGGCCATTGGTACCTTTAGCTGGCAAGCCCTCCTGGTAGGTGTCGTTTGCTTGGCCATTTTGATTATTTATCCGAAGCTGGAGAAAAAAATCCCCCCTTCACTGATCGCTGTGATCGTCGGTGCTTTGATGGTAAAGTTTATCCCCGGATTAGATGAAGGCGTATTCACCATCGATGAATTATACGAAGTTCCCACTGGCCTGCCCAAGCTTTCGTTTGACGGCATGGATTTCAGCATCTCCAAAATCACCGCACTGCTCCCCAGTGCATTTACCATTGCAATTTTAGCAGCCATTGAATCTTTGCTTTCCTGCGTCGTAGCCGATAGTATGGTTAATTCCCGCCATAATTCCAATGCAGAATTGGTGGCCCAAGGTGTCGGCAATATCGCCTCCGTTCTCTTCGGTGGAATTCCGGCCACCGGTGCGATTGCGCGTACGGCTGCCAATGCAAAAAATGGCGGAAGAACCCCGATTTCCGGTATGGTACACGCCGTTGTCTTGCTTTTGGTGCTCCTATTCCTTATGCCGCTTGCAGAATTGATTCCCATGCCGGCCATTGCCGCCATCCTCTTTATGGTCGCTTATAACATGAGCGAGTGGAAAAAATTCGTACATACAGTAAAAACTGCGCCCAAGAGCGATACCACCGTTATGATCGTCACCTTCGCACTTACGGTCATTTTCGATCTGGTCATCGCCATCGAAGTGGGTATGGTTCTGGCCGCCATGTTCTTTATGAAACGCATGAGCGAAGAAACCGCCGTAACCAGTTGGAAATATGTTGACCCCGAAAATGATGTGGATAGCATCGATCTGCGGACTGTCCCGCAAAACGTAAGGGTCTACGAAATCAGCGGTCCTCTCTTCTTCGGTGCCGCCGATAAGATCCTGGATATCAAATTAAAAGATTATACCCGTTGCTTAATTTTACGGATGCGCGCCGTCCCGGCATTGGATGCCACGGCAATGAACTCCCTGGAGCAGCTTTATAAAAAATGTGAAAAGCAAGGCATCCAGTTGGTATTATCTCATGTTAATTCTCAGCCTCTGGACGTTATGAAAAAGTCCGGTTTTTATGAAGCTGTTGGTGCGGATCATTTTTGTGAGCACATTGACGAGGCGTTGTCTTTCGCTTCCAATTTGTAAAGGAGAATCCTATGAACAAATTGCCGATCGGTGTATATGTCATCTCTTCTGAATTTGCCGAAAAAAACGGCACCGTAAGTTTTACTTTCAAGGGAATTGAATATCAGGCCGAAATGGGCGTAAACGCGTTTGAGCGCCCCGAGCATTTATCCGATGCCGCTCCGCTTGCTAATGCAAAAGAAGAGTTTTATGGCTATAAGGATATGCCCATCGCCATAGTCCCTGCCGGTGAGCATGACATCAGGGTTGGACGGGAAAGCAGATTTCGTAATTTTCTCCCCTGCACTTTGGCATTGCTGGGTGAAAATGCAGGAATCAGCCCCAATAGCATCGACCTGCGCATCCCAAACCCGTTGTTTCAAAACGAAAGTATCCTTTGCGGTTCGATGTACGCTGGCGTGATCGCTCTTGAGGGGGATATCACAGGCACTTTGATCGTAGATGGTTTGACCTTTAAAACGTCTCGCGTCTATGATCAAAGAACCGCTGGAGACAACCTCGGTTTAAGAATTAAAAACTGTAAATTTACCGATTATCTCGGCTACGATTTGATCCAAACCTTCCCTCTGAATGATCCAAACGTCTCAAGATTTCTTCACATCTCCGATATTCGTTGCGATGGAATTGAATCCATGAACTGTGAAGGAAAATTGATTCAACTCGGCAGTGGTGATCTGACGGTAGAACGTCTATATTTTGCAAACACCAGAAAGTTTATGGGATTGACCAATTTCAGCAGATCTGTGTTAGCAGGACGTCCCAAAGAGAATCTTACCATTCGGTATACAGACTGCTTGTTTGAAAATTGCGAAGGCTACGTCGGAATGAATATGCAATTCCAAGAGAATGCAGGTGAAGTTGATATTCGGATCGAAAACTGTAAATATTTGAATACTACACGCCCCAATGTTCCTGTGCTTTCCATTCACCTTCCAAATGCAAAATCTCGATTAACGATCAATGATTGCGAGATTAGCGGGATTAGCGGGATTTCCGAGATTCCCGCCATTGAACTTTTGGGATGTAAAGCGGCAAAAACAGATTTCGCCGGTACAGAACAGACCGGTTTTGCATCTTTGATTGATTATCAAGCACCACGGCGCACGATTGCCCCCTGCAAAATTGGTGAGATCGAATGGGATACGGTTGAAGACCCCCATTTAGTTGTAAAGGATACAGACTTTACAACTTTAGATATGCTTTATGCCAATCGTCTGCCCTATCATGGCGATTTTCACACCCATACCAACTCCGGCGGCACTAGCGACGGTAACACGCCTTTAGCTGAATTTATCGAACAGTTCAAAGGCTTGGGACTTGATTTTGCCGCAATTGTTGATCACAAGCAAATGCGCCACTTCTTCCTACCCGAATGGGATGAGACGTTTTGCATTTGCGGTACTGAGCCGGGACTTACCCTCAGCGATCGTCCCGGAATTGACGGTAAATTGCATTACACCATGATCTTCCCTGATAAAACCGGTATGGCAAAGGTATTCGAACAATTCCCGGAATTTGAATTCACCGGCACGCCCGAAGAGGGTCATTATATTTATTATAAATTCGACACCAAAAGATTTATGGAGCTTGGCGAATACATTTGGAGTATCGGTGGTTTAATGAGCCATGCTCATCCCCGTCAAGTCATGGTATCCGATGATCCGATGGATTATTATTTCGGTGAGCAGGTCGCTATTGAGACCGTACATGACGACGTCAATTCGTTTTCCAGCCAGCAAAACCGCGATTTATGGGTTCAATTACTTAAATTGGGCAAGAGAGTTCGAACACATGGTTCCAGTGATACACACAGAGAAGCTAAAAACAGCGCTCTGACCACTGTTTATGCATCAAGACATCATTCTACCGATATTTTCAACACAATCCGTAGCGGTAATTGTACCGCCGGTGCAGTTGGAATTAAAATGTGTATCGACAATTGTGTTATGGGCGGTCACCTTCCTTATCGTGACGGTCAAAAACTCCTCGTTAAATTAGATGACTTCTTCCCTGCCCACAAAAAAGACAACACTGTTTATTGTCTTCGGGTTTACACAGATCAAGGTCTTGCATATGCCAGTGAATTCAGTGGTGAAATGCCGCAGGAATTGGCCATAGAAGTTAAAAAAAGAGCTTATTATCGCGTTGAAATCACCAATGAAAGCGATCATTTGATCGTGGCGCTTTCCAATCCCATCTGGCTTGATTAATAGTATTATTTTCTATGTATTTTAAATGCCGTTTTGTCCATTCTATGAGTGGAGGCGCATTTATGAAACCCAAAGAAAAAAACGACATCGTCCCCTACTACTGCACGCTCCCAATGCTTCAGCCGGATCACAAAACCAAGCCCGGCAACGTGACGATTCCTCAGGATGATGACGTCAAGATCACGCGTGGATGGAGCGAAGATTTAAAACTATAAGTAAAGAGCCCTTTTGGGCTCTTTACTTTTTGTAACCGAAAAACACGCGATAGTCGCGTGGTTCCAAAAAGGTTTACCGA
>JAZNVY010000324.1:0-12991 GCA_045593105.1 Eubacteriales bacterium | reverse complement strand
TTTCTCAAAGTATGTAACCCACTATGACACTTTCAACTTTTGAAAGTGTCATTTTCTCTTTTGTATAGAAAAACGGAGACTACTTCTTTACGAAGTGTCTCCGTTGGGCGGTTTTTTTATTTTATTTTGCGTAGTCGATGGCGCGGGACTCTCTGAGGACGTTGACCTTGATCTGGCCGGGATATTCCAGCTCGTTTTCGATCTTTTTGGCAATATCGTGGGAGAGGATGGTCAGCTTATCGTCAGAAACCTTTTCGGGATTGACGACGATGCGGATCTCGCGACCTGCCTGGATGGCAAAGGTCTTCTCCACGCCGGGGAAGGAATTGGCGATCTCTTCCAGCTTCTCCAGACGCTTGATATAGTTCTCCAAATTCTCGCGGCGCGCGCCGGGGCGTGCGGCGGAGATGGCGTCGGCAGCCTGGACGATGGCATCGTAGACCGATACGGTCTCCACGTCACCGTGGTGGGCGGCGATGGCGTGAACCACCGTCTCATTTTCCTTATACTTCTTGGCGATATCGACGCCGATCTGGATATGGGAGCCTTCCATCTCGAAGTCCACACTCTTACCGATATCATGCAAAAGACCGGCACGCTTGGCCAGGGTGATATCGGCGCCGATCTCGGCGGCCAAAAGTCCGCTGAGCTGGGAGACCTCGATGGAGTGGTTCAGCACGTTCTGACCGTAACTGGTACGGTACTTCTGCCGACCCAAAAGCTTGATCAAGTCGGGATGCAGCCCGTGGACGCCGGTCTCGAAGGTGGCGCGCTCGCCTTCCTTCTTCATGGAGACCTCCAGGTCGCGGCGTACCTTTTCCACCGTTTCCTCGATCCGGGTGGGATGGATGCGGCCGTCGGAGATGAGCTTCTCCAAGGTCTGGCGCGCTACCTCGCGGCGGATGGGGTCAAAGCTGGAAAGGGTAATGGCCTCGGGGGTATCGTCGATGATGAGATCAACGCCGGTGATGGTCTCCAGGGCGCGGATGTTCCGACCCTCACGGCCGATGATCCGACCCTTCATTTCATCGCTGGGCAGGGCAACCACCGATACGGTGGACTCTACCACGTGATCCGCGGCGCACTTCTGGATGGCAAGGGAGAGCAGATGCTTGGACTTCTCGTCCAGATCTTCCTTGAATTTGCCTTCATGCTCGCTGATCTTCAGGGCATATTCATGCTCCAATTCGGAATCCATCATATGCAGCAGTTCTGCCTTTGCCGCCTCGGCGGTATAGCCGGAAAGCTTTTCCAGCATGGCGATCTGCGCCTTTTTAATGTCCTCCACTTCTGCCTGAAGGTTTTCTACCTTTTGCTGCTTTTCTGCAAGGAGCTCTTCCTTGCGGTCAATATTGTCGTACTTCTTATCGAGAATTTCTTCTCTCTGCTGCAGCCGCTTTTCCTGCCGCGTTACCTCCACGCGACGCTCTTTTAACTCTTTCTCCTGCTCGGTACGCTCTTTCATCAGGGTCTCTCTTCCTTCTAAAAGCGCTTCCTTCTTCTTGGTTTCAGCAGTTCTAACAGCGTCGTTGATAATACGCTTTGCTTCGTCTCTGGCAGAGCCGATCTGCTTCTCGCTGGACTTCTTCCGATAGGTGAAGCCGGCGATGAACATTACAAAGCCTAAAATAACAGCAGCAATCATGGCGGCGATCAGCACCCAAATGGCAATAAACATTTGGTTCGCCTCCTGTCATGATTTTTTTGCTATATCAGAATTTTTCCTAAAATGCCGCAGAGCAGGCAAGTAAGTCGTTTTAAAAACCCACTCTGAAATGGATTTTGTAGAAAATATACTAATACACCAATCAAAATTATACGAAAATTTCAACAATCTGTCAAGCGAAAAATGAATGTTGCAATGAAAAAATATTAATGCTATAATAATTATTATGGATAATTATGTTCGGAGGATAGGATGAACTACATATACAGTATATTATTGGGCGCGATCCAGGGGCTGGGGGAATTTCTCCCGGTAGCAGGGTCGGGATTGCTTTTGATCGCCAAGAAACTGCTTGGCGTGCCGGAAGACCTCATTCAAAGTCCGGCCATGGACGCGGCGTTGCGCTGGGGTGCTTTGCTGGCGTTGCTCCTTGTCTTTCATCGGACGGTCTGGGAGCTGCTCAAAGGGCTCGGCAGTCTGATCAAGGGGCTTTTCAACGGCACCTTTAAGTGGTGCAAGGCCGGAAAATATCAGATGATGGCGGTCTATCTGCTGGTGGCGACTTTGCCGATGGCGGTTTTGGCGTTTATTCAGCAGTATTATAATATTTTGGGTCGCTGGTCGGATCATCTCCTCTTTGTGGGCGCCATGCTGTTGGTCAGCGGTGCGCTGATCTTTATCGGCAGTCATAGCATCTGCCATGGCTGGACGGCGCTGGAGATGAAGGGCGGGCACGCATTAAAATTGGGACTTTTCCAGGCGGTGGCCTGCCTGCCGGGTCTTTCCCGGACGGGTACGACCCTTTCCATGGCGCGCAATATGGGATTTGAGCGGCAGACGGCGCTGGAGTTTTCCTTTATGATGGCGGTTCCTACCCTTTTGGGCACCAATCTTTTGCGGTTGGGTACGCTTACCCTGCCGACCCCCGGCGAATGGGGGCTTTTGGCGGTGGGCTTTGGTGCGGCGCTGCTTTTCGGTGCGCTGGCGGTTGCCCTCATGAAGTGGTTGATCCAAAAAGACCGGTTTGGCTGGATGACGTATTATTGCCTGGCGGCAGGGGTCGCCGCAGTCGTTTTATATTTTGTGTAAGGAGAATTTGCTGTGCCCAGAAAGACAAAGCAACAATTATTAGAAGAACAGATCCGGGAGGAAAAGAAAAAGGCCACCCGGCGGAGCATCTACGCGGTTATCTTTTTTGCGCTGGCGCTCCTTTTTGCCATCTATATCTATACACCCATCCAGGTGCCCCTTAAGGATTGGCTGGTACGGCACTTCCTTTACGGAATGTTTGGTATTGCCACCTTCCTCCTCCCCATTTTCCTGGCTTGGCTGGGAATTGATGCCTTGGATAAGGAAAAGAAGTACAGCACCGCCGTCAAGGTATGGACAGGCTTAGTGCTGGCGACTGCGGTATCGGCGGTCAGCTACCTTTTCTGGTATCCCGGCAGTTATTCCTTTGGTGATTTCTTCGCTGAGGGCATTCCCACCTTTTGGGAGCAGGGCTTAGAGCTGCAAGGTGGTGTCGTCGGCGGCATTTTTGCCTGTCCGCTCATCGCGCTGATGAGCAAATGGGGCTTTGCCATCGTCATGATTGCGGTGGCGCTGATCGCCATCCTCTTCTTCTTTGATATGACCCTTTATCAGATGGCTTGGCCCTTCCGTAAGCTTTTGCAGATGGCCAAGGAAAAGAGAGAGGCGCCCATCCTCATCGAGGATCCCGAGGAAGAGAAGATCCGCCGCCATTTCTCCGATCTGGAGGCGGATGGAAAGAAAGAGGAAGAGCCGGTCTGGCAGCCGCCTATTGACGTGACGCCCCCGTCGGAGGTGACGGACGTGGTGCCGGTCTTCGTTTACGACGACGTGACGGTAGAGGGATATATTGATCCCATGGACATTGGCAGTATCGAAAAGACGGAGCCTGCCAAAAAGCGTACCCCTGCGCCCCGGAAGCCCAAGCCCCCCGTGGCAGAAGAAAAGCCGGCGGAGCAGATCTCCTTCTATAACTTCCCTCCTCTCACCCTTTTGAAGCAAGGGCGGCAGACCGCCGGTGCAACCCAAAATGAATTGAGAGAAAAAGAGACCATTTTAATTCAGACACTCCGTGATTTCGGCATCGAAGCCACCATGACCGGCATCGCCGTCGGCCCCAACGTCACCCGGTTTGAGCTGGCACCCAAGGCCGGCACCCGGGTCAGCAAGATCGCGGCGCTTTCCGATGATCTGGCGATGGCTTTGGCGGCGACGCAGGTCCGTATTGAGGCACCCATCCCCGGTAAAGCGGCGGTGGGTATCGAGATCCCCAATAAGACCGCCAGCACCGTCTACATCCGGGAGGTTCTTGCCTCCGAAAATTTCCAGGACGGCAAAAGCTGTCTGACCTCGGCGCTGGGTAAGGATATCGCCGGTAATCTTATCACCTTTGACGTGGCGAAGATGCCCCATCTGCTGGTGGCCGGTACCACCGGTTCCGGTAAGTCGGTCTGCATCAATACCATCCTGATGTCCATTCTTTATAAAGCGACCCCCGATGACGTGAAATTGATCCTGGTCGATCCCAAAGCGGTGGAAATGGACGTTTATAACGGCATTCCCCATCTTCTGATCCCGGTGGTCACCAATCCGAAAAAAGCGGCCGGCACTCTCCAATGGGCTTGTACCGAAATGGATCGCCGCTATGACCTGATGAAGGACACCCAGGTACGTAACCTGGAGGCCTACAATGAATATTGCAAGACCCACTCCGATTATCAGCCTATGCCCCGGATCGTCGTTATCATCGATGAGCTGGCAGACTTGATGATGGTCTCCTCCAAGGAAGTGGAGGATTGTATCTGCCGTCTTTGCGCTAAGGCACGTGCCGCAGGTATTCACTTGATCGTCGCCACTCAGCGCCCCAGTGCGGACGTGGTCACCGGTCTGATCAAGGCGAATATTCCCTCCCGTATTGCATTCACCGTCGATAACGCCCTGAACTCCAGAATTATCATGGACGAGGGCGGTGCAGAAAAGCTGTTGGGACGCGGTGATATGCTTTATAAACCCATCGGCGCCAATAAGCCGTTGCGCGTACAGGGCTGTTTCGTGGCAGACAGCGAAGTGGAGGCGGTCGTCTCCTATGTGAAGAGTAATTCCATGGGCGCCAGCTACGATGAAGCCGCCATCTCTAATATTGAAACCATCGCCATGCAGGGCAATAAGAGCAATAATGCCTCGGACGAGGGCGAAGAGGCCGGCGGATACGACGAACTGATCGTCCAGGCCGGTGAATGTGTCATCGAAATGGGGATGGCCTCCACCTCTATGCTCCAGCGTCGGCTGAAGCTGGGCTATTCCAGAGCCGGGCGGATCATTGACCAGCTCAATGAACTGGGCATCATCGGTCCCTTTGAGGGTTCTAAACCCAGGCAGGTACTTGTCACCATGGATGAGTTTAGGGAGATCTGCGTTCAGCGTGATCTGTAAACCGCCGAAAAAGGCACATTTCCCGCCAACTCTCCTATCGGCGTATCGACATACGCCTTCAGTCGAGTTAACGAGAACTGCACTCTTTTTGGGCGGTTTCAAAAAGGCCGAAAAAGGCACATTTCCCGTCGATGCCGCCGCTCGGCGGTATATGGGGCCCCCGGCAAAACGGAGTTTTGTTGGGGAAAAGGAGAAAGCAATGGCGAAAGCGGATTTTCTGCGAATAGCAGGATGGAGCGAGAGGCATTGCTTTGGACGCACGCCTTCGGGCAACCTCAACGAGAACTGCACTCTTTTTGAGCGGTTTCAAAAAAGCCAATAAAAATAAATAATAAAGGCTCCCTTTTGGGAGCCTTTATTATTTCATTGTTATTTTAACGGACGAACGATTCCTAATAGGTCATCCGCAGATATTTTATAGTAATTGCATAATTTAATGATATCTTCGACGGTGTATTTTCTTTGACGGAGTTCGTATTTACTTACTGCTGTTTGTGTTGTTCCAAGTATCTGTGCAATATCGCTTTGATTTAGATCATTATCTTGCCTTAACGCTGTTAATTTATCTACATAATCCATTGTGAACACCTCCAGGACTATTATAAAATAATCCACAATTGAGCCGTTTTGGCTTACAATGTTTATAGGGAAATTATTTATTTAAAATTTATTATCATCCGGAATGTGCTCCATAATATCTTCTACCTGGCAACTTAGGATATTGCAAAGCTTATCTATGGTATTGACTTCTACGTTTTTGTTCTTTCTGAGTCGGTCTAATTGCGAGCGGTTCACATTATAATGGGTATACAGGTCATATTGAGAAATTCCCCTTTCTTTCATGGTCTTCCATAACCGATCGTATTTAATCATCCGCTCGTCACCTCCTCAAATTCCTCTTGACTTTCTTTCATTATGGCGATAAAATGAAGAAAAAGATAGTGTTCGTATAGTGACACCATAGGAGAAAAAATGAAGTTTGAGGAATATGTATACGAGAGCCTGCAAGGCACATTGGTTAATCCCCATCCAGAGGTAAAAAATTTGTTTAAAGAGGGGATGCCTTGTGATCAATGGTATTCGGATATGTTAGATGCGTATCAAAGACTTTGTGTTCGTTTAGGAGTAAGCAATGAGGACGACGATGTGGAAATCATCGTTAATAGTCTTCTCAATATCCAGCGTGAAATGGCATATCATATGTATTATTATGGAGCAAAGTTTAAAGATCATGTATTGATCGTGCATGACGATAATTAAAGTAATAGAAAAAAGAGGAGATCCGCCCAAAGGGCGGATCTCTTCCTTTTTTGTTCTTTATTATTTATTCTTTATTAATTTCAATAGGGTGGCATCACCGAAGGCTTTTTTCCAGTCCACCTCGAAGCCAGTGATGGAGGTATCGGTGGTGGTATGGGTCAAAAGCTGATGCATGACGTCGCTACCGACGGTGGATGCATGGCAACCGGCGACGGCCACGTCCAGAACCTCGCGGACGGTCTTAAAGCTGGCGGCCAGGATCTGGGTATCGGTGCCGGAGATGGCGAAGATCTCAGCAATCTCTGCCACGGTATGGACACCGTCCTCGCAGATATTCTCCAGACGGCTGACGTAAGGTGCCACGTAGGCCGCGCCGGCATTGGATGACAGCATGGCATGAGCGGCAGTCAGTACTGCGGTCATGGTGATGCGATAGCCCTGCTCTGCGAGGGTCTTGGTGGCCTTAAGGCCGATGGCGGTAGCAGGGATCTTAATGAAGGTGTTCTTCCCTAAAAATCCCACGATGGCCTCCGCCTCTTCCAGGATCTTTTTATATTCGGTCTCGGTGACCTGCACGTGCAGTTCCTTCTCCTCGCCGATGATCTCCCGAATGGTCTTAAGCAGCTTTAAAACGTCGCCGCCCTCTTTGGAGAGGATGGTGGGGTTGGTGGTCACGCCTTCGATGGGAAACAGCTCGTTAAAATAGCGAATGTCCTCTAAATTTGCGGTATCAAGTAACAGTCTCATAGTAATTACCTCTAAAAATATATCTATATTTTTGAAGAGAAATCCATCATAATAGAATCGAACCCGACAAACGTCGGGATCGAATTTTGCTTCGTTATCTCTTCAGCTGCAGATCGTAATGGATGTCATAAGCCTTCTCTTCGTCGGTGAACTTGCGGAGAGTGTTGATGGTCTCGCCGCCGTTCCACTTACGATCCTCGATCTCCTCGGTGGTACCCATAACGGTTACGTTCAACTGACGATGACGGGCACGAACGTGATCCCAGTCGATGAAGTAAACGTGAGCGAACTCACCGCCGTCCAGAACGCCGTCCTTGATGGTCATGGTCTCGCTGCGACCGAAGAAGACGGAGCGCAGGTGGCCGTCGGTGTTCATGGAAGTATAGTTACCGGGCTCGTTGACGTAGCGACCGAACTGAGCATGGATGGGGCCGGGATGACGATAATCGCCCTCGTCGGTATAGTCGGGGATCAGCTTACGCATGATGTCCAGAAGGTCGTGCTGCAGATACTCCAGATCGAAAGTATCAATGTCATGAGAGCACTCCTGGATCATAACGGAGCAGGTGGTGTGATGAGAAGCGATGCAGACAGTACCGTTCTTAACGCCGGAAGCGGCAACGATCTCCATGATCTCCTTAGATACGTCGTGGAAGGTGGGGATCCAGCCTCTGGACTGCAGCTCCAATTCTTTCTGATAAACCTTGAATTCCATAGTTTTTTCTCCTTTATGTATTAAAAATTATTACAAACTGTTGATTTTGCGCTTGATATTACTGAACGTTATTCAAGCGCTTGCCTACTGCGCCGCCGGGATGGATCTCGGCGAAGGTTTCGTTCTGGAAATCGGTATAATCCAGAACCGCCGCCTGCAGGGCATCAAAGATGGCGGAGGTTACCGCAAAGCTGGTAGTGCCCTGGCAGTTATACTTATCGCACTCACGGGTGATGCCCATGGGCAGTACGATATCGGATTTCTCCGCCAAGGGGGACTGGAGATTTTCCGTACAGCTGATGACGATAACGCCCTTTTTACGGCAATGGTCGGCGATGGGCATCAGCTCATCGGTCTTACCGCCCCGGGAAACCAGCATAATGACGTCGCCCTCCTGGAGATAGCCCATGCCGCCATGAACGGCCTCTGCCGGAGAAAGGAACCGGGCAGGACGCTCGATACAACACATCAGGTGGGCAAAATGCCGGCAGGCGATGCCGGAATGGCCGCAGCCGGCGGCCGCGATGCGGGTGGCCTTACCCAGGACTTCCACCGCTTTATAGAACTGCTCCCAGTCCATGACCTCGGCAGTCTTTAAAAGGGGCTCGCTTTCGATCTGAAAGGCGTCCTTGCCTCTTTGAATCAGTTCGTTTTTCATTTGCCGTGCACCTCATCCCAGGTCTCGCGGAGGGCGCGGAGCATTTCCTCGGCGGCCTCTTCGGGCACCTCAGCCTTCAGAATACCGCTGGTGCAACCGGTTGCCTGCGCACCGGCGCGGATAACGTTCGCCACGTCCTCAGGACCGGAGATACCGGCGCCCTGCAGAACCATAATATCGGGGTTGATCTTGCGAACGGCTTCGATGGTATCCACCACGTAGCCCATATCGCTGGCAACGCCGGTACCGATCAGCTCGGTGGGCTCAGCCACGATGAGGTTGGGGCCCATCTTTGCGATGGCGGCCACTTCCTCTACGCTATCGGCGCAGACGATGGTGGCAAGACCTACTTCGTCCGCACGGGCGATGGTGGCCTTGATGGTCTCAAGATCCAGCTTCTTTTCAGCATGGTTCAGCATAACGCCCACCGCACCGGCTTCCTTGACAGACTCCGGCAGGACGGAACCAAGGCCTCTGCCCGGCTCCAGGGGATCCATATGCTGCGCATAGATATGCAGCCGCTTGGTATTCTCAGCCAGCAGGCGGATATCCGCATACTGAGGAGTGACGATAATGTCCAGATCGTACTTTTCTGCGATCTCATCCAAGGTTTTTGCCAGCTTGAGCATCCGCTCGCCCCACATAATGCACTTGGGGCCTACTTCAAAAAACGGCGCTCTGATCTTGTAGTTCTTATACATAGCTTTTCTCCTTCTTATTGGGCTTTATTCAGCTTGTTATCAAGCTCGCAATACTTCTGATAGGCGGCCTCGTAATCGTCGCCGGTGGGAGAATAGGTCTTATCCACCCGGACGGTATGCTCGGTGGCTTCCTTGATGGAGGCGTATTGCCCCACGCCCACCATGGCCAGAATGGCAGTACCCAGGCAGGCGGTCTCGCTTTCAGAGACGGTATTCAGGACGCGGTTCACCACGTTCGCCTTGATGCCTGCCCATAAGGGGCTGCTTGCGGCACCGCCGGTAATTCTCAGCTCGCAGTCTTCCTTGACGTTGGCGTATTCCAGGCTTCCCCGCAGCATGAACGCGACTGCTTCCATGATCGCCCGGGCGAAATGACCGCGGGTATGGGAAAGGGTAATACCTGCAAAGGTGGCGGTGGCGTCGGGATTATAATTGGGGATGGTAGAGCCGCAGAAATAGGGCAGCATGGTCATACCGTCGCAACCCGGTGCGATCTTCTCCGCCAGCGCGTCCAGATCCTTAAAGGAAAGGTCGCCGCCGAACTGCTCTTTGAACCACTTTAGCGCCATGCCGGCGGTGGCGGACCAAAGAATGAGGCAGAATTTATCGTCAATGGCGTGCAGATGGCAGGGCACGATGCTCTTGGGATCGTAGGGCGGAATGGTATCGCAGGTGGCGCAGACCGCCATGATGGTGCCGGTCATCTCACTGACACGGGTCTCATCGGTCACGCCCACGCCGATGGTGCCGGCGATCTGATCCAGCGCGCCGGAAACGACGGTGATGCCTTTATACGTTCCAACCGCTTCTGCAGATTTGCAGACCTTGGGAAGCATTTTTTCTTCGATGCCGATGAAGTCCAGCATCTCGCCCCACCAAGCACGGGTGTTGATATCGAAATAAACGGAGGAAGACTGAATGGTGGGCTCGGTGACGAAGTTGCCCGTCAGCCGATAGAGCACCCAGTCCTCCAGCATAAAGATCTTTTCAGTCTTGGCAAAGACCTCCGGGCGGTTTTCCTTGACCCAGAGCAGCTTGGAGGCAGGCCAGGTGGCGGTGATCTCCGGCTGACCGGTGATATCGTAGACCTTCTTATGGCCGAATTCCTTTTCGATCTCCTCTGCCTGGGCGGTGGCACGGTTGTCCAGCCAGACGATGGCCGGGCAGACGGGGGTTCCTTCCCCATCTGTCAGGATGAGGGTCTCGCCCTGGGTATCCACGGAAAGAGCGTCGATGGTACCGCATTGCTCCGTCAGTCGGTCGATGACGTCTTTACACATGACGATGTATTGATCCGGATCGAATTCGATAAAGCCGGTCTTTGCGTCGGTGTCCAGAGTATAGTCTCTTTTCTCCAGACCCAGACGCTTTCCGTCTTGGTCAAAAACCGCCGCTTTCAAAGAGGTGGTTCCAATGTCAATTCCAAGAAATTTTTTCATAGTAAAAGATCTCTTTCTTAACTCATATTAATCCATAATTATACTATCATTCACCGGGGGTTTTGTCAATAAGGAAAAGCCCGTTTTGCAAGGAAAAAATGGCAAATCTATTGACAACGACCCCTCTAAAAGGGTACAATACATAGTAGACTATTATAATTAGGAGAATTATGGAATGCTGAAAGCCGGCTATGCAAAAGTAAATGTGAATCCTATGCTGGGAATTGGTATTTCCGGGTATTTTAAAACCCGTCTTTGTGAAGGGGTTTTGGATGATCTGGAGATCGTGGCATTGGCACTGGAGGTTGGCGGCAAAAAGGCATTGATGCTCTGCATTGATAACCTTGGCGTGCGGCAGGGCTTGAATAAAGAGTTTCGCGTACATATTGCGGAAGTGACCGGTGTACCGGTAGATGCGATCTATCTGGCGGCAACCCATACCCATACTGCTCCTTATCTTCGAAACTACGATTATCTCAATGAAGAATTGGAGAAAGAGTACGCGCGGTTCGTCTATCATCGGATGGCGGAGGTGGCAGTCGCCGCTTTGGAGGATCTTAAGCCGGCACGGATGGGCTATGGCGTAGGGACTGCGCCAAACGTGGCATTCGTTCGCCGCTTTAGAATGAAGGACGGCAGTGTCCGTACCAATCCCGGTGTGGATCATCCCGATATTTTGGAACCTATTGGTCAGGTGGATGAGCGGGTCAGCGTGGTGCGGTTCGACCGGGAAAATGCCGAGACGCTGGTGCTGGTGAATTTTGCAAATCACCCCGACGTGGTGGGTGGTAATAAAATTTCTGCCGATTGGCCGGGTCTTCTCCGGAGGCAGGTTGAAAAATCGTTGGATGACGTTAAATGTATTTTCTTTAACGGAGCTCAGGGAGATATTAATCATGTGAACGTCCATCCCCGAGGCGGATATCTCAACGATACGTTTATGGACTTTGATGACGTTTCCCGTGGCTACGGTCACGCGAAATATATTGCCCGGGTGGTGACCGGCGGTGTACTGCAGATCTTCGATAAGGTGCAGTACGTGGAGGACGTGGATCTGATTTCCATCCAAAAGACCATGAAGATCCCTTCCAATATGCCGGATCCTAAGGACTTGCCCGAGGCACGCCATATCAATGAAATGCATTTGGCCGGTCGGGATGCAGAATTGCCGTATAAAGGCATGATGCTGACCACCATGGTGGCAAAAGCGGCGCGGATGCTGCGGCTGGAGCATGGCCCGGAATTCTTCGAGATGCCCCTTTCCGGCATCAAGCTGGGGCCAGTCGCTTTTGTTGGAATTCCCGGCGAGCCCTTTAACGGCATCGGTCGCGCTCTGAAAGAGACGGAGGGATACGGATTGGTGATCCCCACCTGTGCAACCAATGGCTATGAGGGGTACTTCCCCATGAAGGATGCCTATGATGAGGGCGGCTATGAAGCCGGCACCTCCGGATTTCGTGCCGGAACGGCGGAGCAGATCATCGAAGAAGGCAAGCAACTTTTAAAGGAGATGGCAGAAGCATGAAGGCAATTATTAATGCAACTCTCGTTATGAGAGATCATTTTATCCCCGATGCAGTTCTTTTGATGGAGGACGGTAAGATCGTGGACTTCGGCGAGGCGCGGAAGCTGGCGGTTCCCGAAGGATGTGAAATCATTGATGCAAAGGGCGATTACGTGGGCCCCGGTTTCGTGGACATTCATACCCATTCCGACGGGTACGTCTTTTTTCAGGATGTGCCGGAGCGTGCCAGCCAGCACCATCTGAAGCACGGCACCACCACCCTGCTCCCTGCACTCTATTTCAGCATGGATACGGCCGGTTTTCTGGCAGCCATCGCGACCCTTCGGGCGGCCATGAGCAAGCCGGAGTGCAAGAATATCGGCGGTCTTTATATGGAAGGCCCTTATCTCAATCCCAAATTCGGTTGCGACCGGGAGAATAATCCCTGGAAGGGACCGGTAGACAAAGCAAAGCATCAGCCTATCATTGATGCGGCCTATGATCTCGCAAAGGTCTGGGCTTGCGCGCCGGAGCGTGAAAACATTCTGGACTTTGTCCTGGACGTGAAAGCGAAGAACCCCAATGCGGTCTTCTCCGTGGCGCATAGCGAAGCGGCGCCCCAGGATAGCGAAGCCTTGATGCCGTATGGCCTCAAGATCGGTACCCATCATACCAACGCCACCGGTGACCGTCCCATGTACCCCGAGTGCCGGGGTGTCTGCGTGGACGAAGCGGTGAACTATAACCGTGAGATCTATGCGGAATTGATCTGCGATAGCCGCGGTATCCACGTGGATCCTTATATGCTCCGTCTGGTGCGGAAGATCAAGGGCGATGAC
>JAZNVY010000323.1:0-8301 GCA_045593105.1 Eubacteriales bacterium | reverse complement strand
CTCAAGCAATACGGCGGTGACCTCTACGTGGGCGCACTGACCGTCATGCAAAGCGTTATGCAGTTCATCGGTGTTCCGGTCAGCGGTTTCACCCAAGGGGTCTCTCCCATAATCAGTTATAACTACGGAGCCGGAAAACCGATGCGTGTACGCAAGACCTTTTGGGTCATGCTTGCCATACTTTTCAGTTATACCTCACTTTTCGCCCTCTGCACCATGCTTTTTCCGGAAGCCTTTGCCAGGATCTTTACCAATGATCCGGCTTTGATTGCGCTGATCGGAAAAGCGCTTCCCATCTTTATGGGCGGGATGCTGATCTTTGGCATCCAGCGCGCCTGCCAAACCGCATTTTTAGCGCTGGGACAGGCAAAATTCTCCCTGTTTATCGCACTTTTGAGAAAGATCATCCTGCTGGTCCCTCTGGCGCTGATCCTGCCCCGATTTATGGGCGTTTTCGGCATTTATTGGGCAGAGCCCATTGCCGACACCTTGGCTTGCACCACCTGCGGATTGCTCTTCCTCTTTAATTTCAAAAAAATCCTGGCAAAACCGCCGAAATCATAAAGGAGTATGATCATGATCAATCAAAGCATCGACCGTCAGATCAAACAATGGTTGGATGAACATCGCGAAAGCCTGATTCAAGACTGGATGGCGCTTTGCCGTATCCCCTCAGTACGCGGTCAGTCCGAGCCGGGCGCGCCCTTTGGAAAAGCTTGCGCCGAAGCCCTTGCTGCCTCTGCCAAGCTCTATGAAAAATGGGGTTTTGAGACCCGACTGGAAAGAGAAGCCGGCTATGCCGTCTCCTCTTTCGGCGAGGGGGATAAAACCATTGGTCTTATCGCTCATAGCGATGTCGTCCCCGTAGGAGAAGGATGGACGGTGACCGAACCCTTTGAGCCGCTCTTGAAGGACGGCATTCTCTACGGCCGCGGCACCGGCGACAATAAAAGCGGTATCATCGAATCCCTTGCCGCCATGGCGATCATCCGAGATCTGAAGCTGCCCGTAAAAAGCCGCATCTGGGCGGTGATCGGCTCTGCAGAGGAGTCCGGCATGGAGGATATGCAAGCCTTTGCAAAAACTGAAAGACTGCCGGATCTTTCTATCTCTCCGGATGCAGGTTACCCTTGTGGGGTGGGCGAAAAAGGCATCTACCGCGTTTGGGTAAGATCCAACAAAAAACTCTCTGCCGTCCTGGATTTTTCCGGCGGCGAAGCCATGAACGTCGTATTAGGCAAAGCAGAAGTTACCCTGCAAAATACCCCTGCGCTCAAAGCAGAACTGCAGGAAAAGATCGCCGATAACGAAGCCTTTTCCCTCCTGGAGCAAGGAAATACGTTGCTGCTGCAGGTCACCGGTCGTGCCGCCCATGCCGCAGCCGCCGCAAGAGGCATCAGCGCCACTTTCTTGGGGAGTGAACTTTTGGCAGGCTGCCATGCGCTCCCCCAAGGCGATCGTACCATTCTGAAATCCGCCGCAGACCGCCTTTCCTCCCCCTATGCCGAGGGAATGGAGCTTGCCCATGAAGATCCGATCTTTGGCAAGCTGACCGCCGCCAACGGCATGGTCAAGATGGAGGACGGCCACCTCTGCATCGGCTTCGATTTCCGCTACGGCATTGCGCTTCCGCCCAAGGAATTGGAGGAGCGGTTTGAAAAAAGCTGGACCGCCGCGGATTGGACGGTCTATAATGGGGTTAATCGCCCCGGGTTCGACAACGATCCCAATAGCCCCTTCCCCGCCATTTTCACCGAGGTCTTCAATACCATGACCGGCAAAGACCGCCAGCCGGTTCGTCTCTCCGGCGGAACCTACTGCCGCTGCCTTCCAAACGCCTTCTCCGTTGGCGACCGGGCGTCCGATCCCGAGTCCACCGTAGAAGCCCCCACCCTTCCTGAAGGACATGGCGGTGCACATCAGCCGGACGAACGCATTAGCGTAGACTCCGTCTTCTATGGCGTTCGGCTTTTGGTTCAGTGCCTTTTGGGCTGCGACGAAGAATTAAATAAATAAAAAACAACCGCCATGCGATGCATGGCGTTATTTTTTATCGTCCTTCCGAAAAAGCTTTGGGGCTGATTCCATACTCCGCCTTAAAGGCGCGGAAAAAGCTGGTATAATCCTTAAAGCCACAGCGGATATACACCTCACCCGGCGCATCTCCCTCACTCAAAAGCTGCTTGGCGGCAGTCAGCCGACGGAGCATAATATAACGGTAGACCCCCGTCCCGATGGCATGACTGAACTCATGGGAGAGATGGTATTTACTGACAAAGAAACGTTTTGCCAGCCCCTCCAAGGAAAGGTTTTCACTATAATGCTCGTTGATATAGTCCAATAGTGACGCCACCAACGAAGGAGCATCCTGCTCCCCCTCCGTCCGATTGCCGGCATGGAGTGCCAGCCGATTCAGCTCCACCATGATCTGCAAAAATAACCCTTCCGCATAAAAGGAGGCGCCATGCTCGTTTCCATAACATTCTCGCACCAAGCGTCCCAAAAGCTCGGTCATCTCCACCCGTTGCACCGAGGAGGGCAGATGCAAAAGACGGATCCGCTCCGCCCCCTCAAAGCAACGCGAGAGGGCACCTTCGTCCCCGGCGATCTGCTCCAGATACGCCTTATCCACCCAGAGGATGATGCGCTCGTAGTCCGGGCTGTCGGATGCGATGATGGGCTGATGCAAAACCATGGGGTTAATGAGGAGAATATCCCCCGGGCGAAGATGGTAAAGCTGACCCTCCGCCCGATAGGTGACCTTACCGCCCAAAAAGAAAAACACTTCGTAAAAATCATGGTGATGGACGGTTACTTCCTCCGGTGTCATCTGATTATAATGAAATATTTCAAAGCTTTGCTTCCGCATGGTCTGACGGACGTCAAAGCGCTGTACTCTTTCTCGCATGATCACTCCTCCGTTTGTTTTTATATTACCGCAAGAATTGCAATGTGTCAAGCAATTAATACAATATTCATTGTAAAAAAATCGTGATATACTTAAACTGATCATATTAATAATAGGAAAGGAGCGAAAAACCTTGAAACCTTTTATGGACAAAGATTTTCTGCTGACCACCGAAACCGCAAAGAAGCTTTATCATGAGTATGGAGCCGATTGCCCCATCGTGGACTACCATTGCCACGTCAGCCCCAAGGAGATGTATGAAGACCGGCGTTTTGCCAACATTACCGAGGTCTGGCTGGGCGGAGACCACTATAAGTGGCGGATCATGCGCTCCAACGGCGTGGATGAATACTATATCACCGGCGACGCCCCTGCCCGGGAGAAATTCCAGAAGTTTGCAGAGGCTCTGCCCCGTGCCATCGGCAACCCCATGTATCATTGGTGCCACCTGGAACTGAAGAAATACTTCGGTTATGAAGGCATCCTCAATGGCGATACCGCCGAGGAAGTCTGGCAGTTGGCTGAAAAGAAGCTGCAGGAGCCTGAAATGAGCGTCCGCGGACTGATCAATCAGAGCAACGTAGCGTTCATCGGTACCACCGACGATCCCATCGATTCCTTAGAGTGGCATAAGAAGCTGGCAGAGGACAAGTCCTTTAAGACTGTCGTCGCTCCTTCCTTCCGTCCCGATAAGGCGCTGAATATCGATAAGGCCGGCTGGCTGGATTATATCAAGGCGCTCTCCGCCGTCGTAGGCTATGAGATCGATAACGTCGCGAAGCTGAAGGATGCCCTTTCCGAGCGGATCCGCTTCTTCAACGAGCACGGCTGCCGTGCCAGCGACCACGGACTGGATCGCACCATCTACTGCCCTGCCACCGAGGAAGAGCTTAATGCCATGATGCAGAGAGGCTTCAACGGCGAGATCCTTACCCAAGCTGAAGCAGAGGGCTTCAAGACCGAGCTGCTGCTCCATTGCGCACGCGAGTACGCCAAGATCGGCTGGGTAATGCAGTTGCATTATAACTGCCTGCGGAATACCAACACCCGGATGTTCCGTCAGCTGGGACCTGATACCGGCTTTGACGTTATCGGTCCCAACAATGATACCGAGAAGCTCTGCCGCTTCCTGGATGCGCTCAACATGGAAAACCAGCTTCCCCGTACCATCCTCTATAGCTTGGATGGCGGTGACAACTCTGTCATCGATACCGTCCTGGGCGCGTTCCAGGGCACCGAGGTTGCCGGCAAGATCCAGCACGGTAGCGGCTGGTGGTTCAACGATAATAAGCAGGGGATGCTGGAGCAGATGATCTCCTTAGGTAACCTGGGACTGCTGGGCAACTTCGTCGGCATGCTGACCGACTCCAGAAGTTTCTTAAGCTATACCCGTCACGAATACTTCCGCCGCATCCTTTGCCAGTTGATCGGTCAGTGGGTGGAAGACGGCGAATATCCCAACGATGAGAAGACCCTCAAGACCATCGTCCAGGATATCTGCTACTATAATGCTGAGCGCTATTTCAATCTGAAAAAGTAAGGGAGAATATCATTATGCAAATGACATTCCGTTGGTATGGCGAGGGCAACGATCAGATTACCCCCGCTCATATCAAGCAGATCCCCGGCGTCACCGGTCTGGTCTGGGCGCTTCACGATAAGATGCCCGGCGAGGTCTGGGAGGTCGAGGAGATCGCAAAAGTACAGAAGCAGCTGGAACCCTACGGCTTCAATATGGACGTGGTGGAATCGGTCAACGTACACGACGATATTAAGATCGGCCTCCCCACCCGGGATCAGTATATTGAGAATTATAAGCAGACCATCCGCAACCTTTCCAAATTCGGCGTCAAGGTCATCTGCTATAACTTCATGCCCATCTTCGACTGGACACGGAGCGATCTCTTCCACCCGGTGGGAGACGGCTCCACCGCCCTCTTCTATGAAAAGGGTATGATCCAGACGGACTATAACGCCATGGCCAAGTATATTCTCGACTTTACCGAGAAATACAATATGAGCTTCCCCGGCTGGGAGCCGGAGCGGATGGCGAAGCTGGACGAGCTTTTCAAGGCCTACGCCGACGTGGATCACGAAAAGCTCTGGGCGAACCTGAAGTACTTCCTGGAAGCCATCATGCCCACCTGCCGTGAGTGTGATATCAAAATGGCCATCCATATGGATGATCCCCCCTGGGATATCTTCGGCCTGCCCCGTCTTTTGATCAACGAGCCCAATATCGACCGCTTCCTTAAGATGGTGGACGATGAGTATAACTGCCTGACCCTTTGCTCCGGCTCGCTGAACGCCGATCCCAATAATAACGTGGCAGAGATCATCCGCAAGCATTGCGATCGGATCGCCTTTGCCCATATCCGCAACGTCAAACACTTTGAGAACGGCCACTTCTCCGAGGCCAGCCACCGCGATTCCGATGGAGATACCGGCATTCTGGAGATCATGCGTGCCTACCACGATTGTGGCTTCAAGGGCTATATCCGCCCCGACCACGGCCGTCATCTTTGGGGCGAAGGTCCCGGCACCGTCCGTCCCGGCTACGGTCTTTACGACCGTGCCCTTGGCATTATGTATATGCTGGGCTGCTGGGATATGCTGGATCGTCTTGAAGGCGAAGTAAAATAAGGAGATTTAATCATGATTAAAAACGTAATCAATACCGATCTTTCCGGCAAGGTTGCCGTCGTGACCGGCGCAGGCGGCGTCCTTTGCAGTCACTTTGCCAAGGTTCTGGCACGCGCCGGTGCTAAGGTAGCGCTCCTGGATCTCAACGAGGAGGCCGCCGTTGCCTATGCCGCAGAGATCAACGAAGAAGGCGGCGTTGCCAAGGCTTACGCCTGCAACGTGCTGGATAAAGCCATTTGCTATGAAGTGGCCGATAAAGTCCTGAAGGATCTTGGCCCCTGCGACGTCCTCATCAACGGTGCAGGTGGGAACAATCCCCGCGCTACCACCGATAAGGAATATTTTGAGATGGGCGATATTGACGCCGATACCAAAAGCTTTTTCGATTTGGATGCAGACGGCGTCGGATTTGTCTTTAACCTGAACTTCCTCGGCACCTTGATCCCCACCCAGGCCTTTGCGCGCCAAATGGTGGGTCGTGAGGGCTGCAGCATTCTGAATATCTCTTCCATGAATGCTTATACTCCCCTCACCAAGATCCCGGCTTATTCCGGTGCTAAGGCCGCTATTTCTAACTTTACTCAATGGTTAGCCGTGCATTTCTCCAAGGTGGGCATCCGCGTCAACGCCATTGCGCCCGGATTTTTCTCCACCAAGCAGAATGCCAAGCTGCTCTGGAACGACGACGGTACTCCCACCGCCCGGACCGGCAAGAACCTTGCCGCCACCCCCATGGGTCGCTTTGGAGAGACCGAAGAACTGGAAGGCGGTCTGCTCTTCCTTGTCAATGAAAAAGCCGCCGGCTTTATCACCGGCGTCGTATTACCGGTTGACGGCGGTTTCTCCGCCTATTCCGGCGTTTAATTAAAATTTGGAGGCAAAAGAAAATGGAAAAATTTGTACCCGTAGTTGTCATCAAAGAGCTGGGCGAGACCGATAAGATTCTGACCGCCCTCAAGAACAACGGCATCAACTGTGCGGAGATCACCTTCCGTACCGCTTGCGCCGCTGAAGCTATCGCTTATGCCGTTAAGAATTATCCCGACATGAGCATCGGTGCCGGTACCGTCATCAACGCAGAGCAGTGCGAGGCCGCACTGGCTGCAGGCGCGACCTTTATCGTTTCTCCCGGCCTTTCCGTGGGCGTTGCAAAGATCTGTAAGGAAAAGAACGTTCCCTACTATCCCGGTTGCGTCACCCCCACCGAGATCATGCAGGCGCTGGAGCTGGGCATCACCACTGTGAAATTCTTCCCTGCTAACGTCTATGGCGGTCTTGCCGCTCTGAAGGCACTTGCCGCTCCCTTCCCCCAGGTGAAGTTTATCCCCACCGGCGGTGTGGATCGCAGCAATATCGATGAATTCCTGGCCTTCGATAAGATCGAAGCCATCGGCGGCAGCTTCTTCGTCAAAGAAGCATTAAGCAAACTCGAATAATCCGAACCTGCCTTAAATGGCAGAATTTCGGCGCTTTTCGGCTTGTCGTCCTTTGTAGGCGCCAGCCTTACAAACTCCTTCGCACCAAAAATCATCCAAAATTCTGCGCATTTATAGGTCGAAGAATTTTTAGGGAGAGGATTTTTGGATTTGCAAGGCACAAAACGCAGTTAATCCTGACGGATTAACGAGTATTTTAACAAAGTATGAGCGAAAATCCGCCTTTTCAAAACGGAGTTCGGATTATTCGCTCTACCCTAGAGGAATTTTATAATGGGAAATTTTGGAAGAAAAATTGAGGTTTTCATTGAACAGTTCATTGATAACGCTGGTTATAAAACTGTTCTTGAGGGTCTGCAAAACACACTGACTATCGCCATTTTAGGCCTGCTTATTGGCATTTTAATCGGTATTATTATTGCCGCCGTTAGAGTTATGCCGAAATACAAGACCCTGCCCCGCGTTTTAGATGGCATTTGCACCTTCTATGTGGGTTTTTTTAGAGGCACCCCCATTGTTGTGCAGCTGCTTCTGTTTTATTATGTTCTTTTGCCCCTTTTGGGGGTTAAAATGACCTCTGTAGCGGTTTCTATTGTAGTTTTCGGTCTAAACTCCGGTGCTTATATTTCGGAAATGATGCGCGCCGGTATTTTATCGGTTGACCCAGGTCAAATGGAGGGTGGCAGAGCTATGGGACTGAGCTTCCCCGCCACAATGATGAAAATCATTATCCCTCAAGCGATTAAGAACATTTTGCCTACCCTTGGTAATGAATTCATAGCCCTAATCAAAGAAACCTCGGTTGTAAGCTTTGTAGGCGCCACCGACCTTTATGTTGCTTTTAACTATATGGGTTCAAACAGCTATGAATTTATGGTGCCCTACCTTGCAATGGCTATCATTTACATTATTTTGGTTTATGGAATCAGCCTGCTTATTAAAATTATGGAAAGGAGCCTGAGAAAAGGTGATAAAAGTATGTAACCTACGCAAAGATTTTGGGGATGTACAGGTTCTCAAAAACATTGATTTGCACATTAAAAAAGGCGAAAAGGTTGTTATTTTAGGACCTTCTGGCTCCGGTAAAAGCACCCTGCTTCGCTGCCTTAACTGTATGGAGGACCCAACCTCGGGAAGCATCTTTTTCCACAATGTTGACATTGCCGATATGGCGGTTGACATTAACGTACACCGCCAAAAAATGGGAATGGTTTTCCAGCATTTTAACCTTTTTAACAACAAAACCGTGCTTGAAAATATTACTCTTGCCCCAATCTATGTGGCGAAGAAAAAGCTAAATAAGGCCAAAAGAAA
>JAZNVY010000322.1:0-8920 GCA_045593105.1 Eubacteriales bacterium | reverse complement strand
GGGCTTTGAGCCGGATTATGATATTCAGATCAAGTATACGGGACTTCGACCGGGCGAAAAGCTTTATGAAGAACTTTTGATGGATGAAGAAGGCTTGAAAGAAACCGAAAACAAACTGATCCATATCGGGAAGCCCATTGAAATGGATGACGAAAAGTTCAAGCAACAGCTGGAACGGCTGGAAAAGGCGTATTTGTCTGAAGCGGAAGATATCAAGGATATTGTCGCAGAGATTGTTCCGACCTATAAAAGAGATCCCTCGAATAGTTGATTTTTAAAAAAGGCTTGATGTATTTTTGCATCAAGCCTTTCATTTTACGTTGGTTTGTGATATACTAATGTATATTGACCAAAGGAGGTGCTGAGATGGATCATTTTGAATTGGTTTCACCGTATAAACCTACGGGGGATCAGCCGGAAGCGATTGAAAAACTGACAAACGGACTCAAAAATGGTATGAAGGAGCAAGTTTTGCTTGGCGTAACCGGTTCCGGTAAAACCTTTACCATGGCAAATATTATTGCGAATATCAATAAACCGACTTTGGTTTTGGCACATAATAAGACCTTAGCGGCTCAGCTTTGCACCGAATTTAAAGAATTTTTTCCTAACAATGCTGTGGAATACTTTGTATCCTACTATGATTATTATCAGCCGGAAGCGTATATTCCGTCCTCAGACACCTATATTGAAAAAGACAGTTCAGTTAATGATGAGATCGATAAACTACGGCACAGTGCGACTTTTTCGCTGATGGAGCGAAAGGATACCATCGTTGTATCCTCCGTTTCTTGCATTTATGGGTTGGGTGAACCGGATGAGTATAAGAATCTGGTTCTCTCCTTGCGTCCGGGGATGATCAGGGACCGCGATGAAGTAATTGAGCACCTGGTCAGCATTCAATATGAACGTAATGATTTTGATTTTAGCCGTAATAAATTCCGCGTACGCGGAGACGTTTTAGAGATTTTTCCATCAGCTTCTTCTGATACGGTGATCCGCGTAGAATTCTTTGGAGATGAGATTGATCGTGTTTCGGAGATTGATCATCTTACGGGAGAATTGAAACGGGAATTATCCCATGCGACGATTTATCCTGCATCTCACTATGTTATTGGCGACGAAAAGCGAGAAAAAGCCTTAAAAGAGATTGAGCGCGAATTGGAAGAGCGGATCGATTATTTCACCTCTAACGGGAAGTTTTTAGAGGCGCAAAGAATTGAGCAGCGGACACGCTATGATCTCGAAATGTTGCGCGAGATCGGTTTTTGCACCGGCATAGAGAATTATTCCAGAATATTGAGCGGACGGGCACCAGGCAGTCCCCCTGCCACCTTACTGGACTTTTTTGGTGACGATTTTCTACTGATTATCGATGAATCGCATGTCACACTTCCGCAGGTAAGGGGGATGTATGGCGGTGATCGATCCAGAAAGGAAATGCTGATCAACTATGGATTTCGGTTGCCGTCTGCATTTGATAATCGTCCATTGAATTTCGAGGAGTTCACCGATCGCCTTGATAAGATTTTGTATGTCAGCGCTACGCCTGCGGCGTATGAATTAGAGCGATGCGAGCAGGTGGCAGAGCAAATTATCCGCCCCACCGGTCTTTTAGATCCTGAGATCTCAGTAAGACCGGTGGAAGGGCAGATGGATGACCTACTCCATGAAATCCATAAGTGTATTGAGCAGAAGTCGAGAGTTCTTGTTACAACGTTGACAAAGCGCATGGCTGAGGATTTAACGGAATATTTAGAGGGGATGGGTGTAAAGGTTAAATACTTGCACTATGACGTCAAGACGGTAGAACGTATGGAGATTGTCCGTGAACTGCGTTTGGGTGTTTTTGACGTATTGGTAGGGATTAATCTGCTTCGCGAAGGACTTGATATCCCGGAAGTATCGTTGGTGGCGATCCTCGACGCTGATAAAGAGGGCTTTTTGCGGAGTGAAACTTCTTTGATACAGACCGTCGGACGTGCCGCTCGTAATGCGGAGGGTCGTGTCATTATGTATGCGGATCAGGTGACCAATTCAATGGAACGCGCCATTCGCGAAACTGAGCGTAGACGCATGATTCAAAAGGAATATAACGAAGCGAACGGAATCGTTCCCCAGACGATCAAGAAGGATGTTCGCGAGGTATTGGATATCGGCGTTTTACCCACCACTCCGGCTGGAAGAAAAATGAAATTCTCGCAAGCAGAGAAGGATTCTATGATCCGAGATCTTGAAAAACAAATGAAGGAAGCGGCGAAGATGCTGGAATTTGAATATGCTGCCATGCTTCGCGATAAGATTACAGCGTTGAAGGAAAAGGAAGAATAAGTCAATGGCAAATGAGTTTATTACAATTAAAGGTGCCAGAGAGAATAATCTAAAAAATATTGATTTAAAAGTCCCTCGTGACAAATTGGTTGTATTTACCGGTCTTTCCGGATCGGGTAAGACCTCTTTGGCCTTTGATACGATCTACGCTGAAGGTAGACGTCGGTATGTGGAAAGTCTGTCTTCCTATGCACGGATGTTCTTGGGACAGATGAATAAACCGGATGTGGACAACATTTCGGGTCTTTCACCGGCGATTTCCATTGATCAGAAAACCACGTCTAAAAACCCTCGTTCTACCGTGGGTACCGTGACGGAGATTTACGATTATCTTCGGTTGCTTTTTGCGCGTATCGGGAAGCCTCATTGCCCGGTGTGCGGCCGGGAAATCACGCAGCAAACCGTCGATCAAATTGTTGACCGTGTTTGCATGCTGCCGGAACGGACTAAAATGACGATTTTGGCACCTGTCGTTCGCGGGCGTAAAGGTGAGCACCAAAAACTGTTGGAAGATGCGAAAAAAAGTGGTTTTGTCCGCGTACGTATTGACGGTAGTTTATATGAACTTACCGAAGAGATCAAACTGGATAAAAACATTAAGCATTCTATTGAAATCGTTGTAGATCGCTTAATTATGAAGGATGGCATTCAGCAACGGCTGACTGACTCTTTGGAAACGGCATTGCATCAAGCGGATGGCCTGGTGATCGTTGCACCGGAGGGAGAAGATGAGATTCTTTTTTCTCAAAATTTTACCTGTCCGGAACATGGCTTTTCGATGGATGAACTTTCTCCGCGAATGTTCTCTTTTAATAATCCTTTCGGTGCTTGTCCCGATTGTGACGGACTGGGATTCTTAATGAAAGTGGATCCTGCTTTAGTGGTTCCGAAACCGCATCTTTCCATTAACGAGGGTGCTATTAAAGCAAGCGGCTGGTATTTATCCAGTGGTGATAATATTGCAAAAATGTATTTTCGCGCACTTGCTGAAAAATATGGATTTTCTTTGGATACTCCTTTTGAGAATTTGACGGAAAAACAAAAAAGCATACTTCTTTATGGCAACAACGGCGAAAAGCTTGATATGAAGCGAACTTCTTCTTTTGGATCGGTTGCCTATAGTTCTTCGTTCGAAGGGGTCGTCCCTAATTTGGAGCGGCGCTTTAAAGAGACGAACAGTGAATGGGTACGCCGTGAAATTGAGATGGTGATGAGTGATTGCCCCTGCTTGGCCTGCCAAGGAAAACGCTTGAAAAAAGATACGCTGGGTGTAACGGTTGGCGATAAGAACATTGCGGAGGTTACGGATCTTTCCATTAATGCTGCAGTTGAATTCTTTAAAAACCTTTCATTGTCTCAGAAGGATCAAATGATCGGCGAGAGGGTATTGAAGGAAATTCAAGAGCGGCTGATGTTCTTAAAGAGCGTGGGTCTTGAATATTTGACTTTATCAAGGAGTGCCGGCACTTTATCCGGCGGTGAAAGTCAGCGCATTCGTCTGGCGACCCAGATCGGTTCTTCCTTGATGGGGGTTCTTTATATCTTAGATGAGCCCTCTATCGGTCTGCATCAGCGAGATAATGATAAATTGATCGCAACCCTTCAACGCTTGAGAGATTTAGGAAACACACTGATCGTCGTAGAGCATGACGAGGATACGATGCGTGCGGCAGATTATATTGTTGATATTGGTCCTGGTGCCGGTATTCACGGCGGTGAGGTAGTGTGTAGCGGCACACCGCAAGAAATCATGGATTGCGAGAATTCGTTAACCGGTCAATATCTGAGCGGTAAAAAAGCCATTGCGATTCCCGAGGTGCGTAGAAAAGGGAATGGGAAGTATCTCGAAATCTTAGGCGCCGAAGAAAATAACTTAAAAAAACTGGATGTAAAAATCCCGCTGGGAACCTTTACCTGCGTTACCGGCGTTTCGGGATCCGGAAAGTCCTCTCTGGTTAATTCGGTACTTTATCGAACCTTGGCGCATGAATTGAACGGGGCCAAGGCTTATCCGGGAAAAGTACGAGAAATCAAGGGCTTGGAGCATTTGGATAAGGTGATCGACATTGATCAGTCGCCCATTGGCAGAACGCCGCGTTCCAACCCTGCCACCTACACATCAGTCTTTACGGATATCCGTGATCTTTTTGCTACAACTAACGGTGCAAAGGCGCGTGGATATGGCTCCAGTCGTTTTTCCTTTAACGTGCGCGGTGGGCGCTGTGAAGCTTGCCAAGGGGACGGTATAATCAAGATCGAAATGCACTTTTTGCCCGACGTATATATTCCTTGTGAAGTTTGCAAAGGCAAGCGCTACAATCGTGAAACTCTTGAGGTAAAATATAAAGATAAATCCATTGCAGATGTATTGGAAATGACAGTAGAAGAAGGATTGAACTTCTTTGAAAATCATCCAAAAATCCGAAGAAAACTGCAAACTCTATATGACGTGGGATTATCCTATGTTAAGATCGGACAGCCCTCTACGACCCTTTCGGGCGGTGAGGCTCAGCGCGTGAAGTTAGCAACGGAACTTTCAAAACGACCGACCGGACAGACGATTTATATTTTGGATGAGCCGACGACCGGCTTGCATACGGCTGATGTTCAGATGTTGATCACGGTGCTGCAACGGTTGGTAGACTCCGGAAATACCGTTGTTGTGATCGAGCATAATCTTGACGTAATTAAAACTGCGGATCATATTATTGATCTTGGCCCTGAGGGAGGAGATCAAGGCGGTACTGTCGTTGCAGTCGGGACGCCGGAGGACGTTGCGGCATGCGAAAAAAGCTATACTGGTATCTATCTAAAGAAATCTGGTGTAAAGTAAAAATACTTTTTTGTGAAAAAGGCGCTCTTTGAGCGTCTTTTTCATATTTTTTGCGTTTTTTACATAAAGTAAAACGAGCGAGGTGGTGATTATGCCTTTTTCCGATCGGGAACTTTTTGCTCGGCTAATTGAATGCGAAGCCGGCGGCGAAGGGGATGTAGGGATGGCGGCGGTGGCGAGTGTCGTTATGAACCGCGTGCGCTATCCGGTAGGTGAATATGCAAGAGTCGGGCAGGGAAATATTCGAAATATCATTCTTCAACCGGGTCAGTTCGAATGTGCCCGTACCAGTTCAAACGGACGTTATAATCCACAGAATATTTATAACATGAACCCGACCGGTATTCATTATGCGATTGCCGATTGGGCGATTGCCGGAAATCGTTTGCCCGGATTGGGGGATGCTTTATGGTTTTACAATCCATTTACATCTAATTGCCGGCAGACCTTTCCGTCTGATGTTGGATATTATATCGGGAAGTATCGCGATCATTGCTTTTACGATCCGACGGATCTATATGAGTTTACATAATTTTAAGAGGTGATATCAATGGGTGAATTAAACGGTAATGGAAGCTTCTTTCGATCTTCCGATAACTCTAATGCTGAATTTATGCAGTCGCCGGCATATCCGGGCTCATGGCAGCAGGCGTTAAGGAATAATGAGGGGCAGTATTGCATTATTGAGTTCTTGATTGGGACGGAAAATATTGTACAAAAAGAAGGTATTCTTTATGATGTAGGGGTGAGTTTTATTGTTTTGTTTGAACCTCGCTCTGGAAATTACGTTGTATGCGATTTATATGCTATTAAATTTGTGACGTTTGCCGGAAGCGGCGTATTGCCGTCTGCCAAAGTGCCCAGAAGAAAAGTATAATGCCAAAGCCCATGAAAGTGGGCTTTTTTTCATGCATATTTTTTGCATAAAATAACTGTTTATATTGACAAATTTAGTTTTTATGTTATTATTATATAATAAAATAATAGTGAGGTACTGCTATATGACGATTAAAAGTATGACCGGTTTTGGGCGTGGAACCGGTTCTTTTGGCGGTGTAGATTTTACCGTTGATATCAAATCTGTCAACCATCGTTTTTTTGATTTTTCGGCCCGAATATATAAAGATTACGCTTATTTGGAAGAACCCATCAAGAAAAAGATTGCCGAATCTGTAGCGCGTGGTAAAATTGATGTTTATTTTCATACCGAAAAAAGCACGGAAGAAACGGAATTGACCGCTACTGTCGATTATAATCTTGTCCGTGCGTATCTCGACGCCGCACAGCAGTTGACAGAAAAATGTGGTATTGAAAATGATTTCAGAGCCTCTCGTCTTTTGACCTTACCGGATGTAATGACCATCACGCAACCGGAAATTGCAGAAGAGGACGTTAAGACGGCAGTTTTGGCAGGTGTGGATCAGGCTCTTGCTTCTTTCATTGCCATGCGTGAGGTGGAAGGGCAAAAACTGAAGAAGGATCTTTTGGACAATCTTAGTTTCATTGCATCTTCTGTTGAGAAAGTTGAAAAGCTGGCTCCCGAATCGGTAAGCGCTTATCGTCAACGTCTGGAAGAAAGAATTCGCGAAACGTTGGCCGACCGCAACATTGACGAAAATAGACTGATGACCGAAGTCGCAATTTTTGCGGATAAAGTTGCAGTAGATGAAGAGACGGTTCGCTTGCGCAGCCATTTGGCTCAGTTCGAAGGACTGCTGGAGCAAGGCGGTCCGATTGGAAAGAAATTGGATTTTCTGGTGCAGGAGATGAATCGGGAAATCAATACGATCGGTTCTAAATGCAATTCAATTGAAATCACCCGTATTGTTGTTGACGTGAAATCCTGTATCGAAAAGATTCGTGAGCAGATTCAAAATGTGGAATGAGGTGTCTTGATGAAGTTAATCAATATCGGTTTCGGTAATATGATCAATTCCTCTCGGATCATCGCGATCGTCAGCCCGGACAGTGCACCCATCAAGCGGATCATCTTAGAGGCAAAAGAAAGCAGCGTATTGGTAGATGCTACATACGGCCGTCGTACGCGTGCCGTGATTATTACAGACAGTGATCACGTAATCCTTTCTCCGCTTCAACCGGAGACAGTGGCAAATCGGTTGACGGAAAGCTATGACGAAGAGGATGATGAAGATGGCGAATAAAGGTCGGTTGATTATTGTCTCGGGTCCAAGCGGTACCGGAAAGGGTACGGTTTTAGCAGAGGTTTTTGCTAAAAATCCGCAAATGAAGTATTCTGTCTCTGCAACCACGAGGGCGCCTCGTCCCGGTGAAACCCATGGTGTGCAGTATTTCTTCATTACCAAGGATGAATTTGAAGGAAAGATTCAACGTGGTGAGATGCTGGAGTATGCAAGTTATTGCGGCAATTACTACGGAACACCGGCAGATTTCGTGGAAGAACAGAGAAACCGCGGATTTGATATCGTCTTGGAAATTGAGCCTTGCGGTGCAAGCCAGGTCAAACTCAAATGTCCGGATGCGATTTCCATTTTTATTCTTCCACCCAGTATTGAAGAGTTGGAACGGCGTCTTACCGGCCGTGGGACGGAAGAAGCAGACGTCGTTGCCGCCAGAATTGCGCAAGCAAAGCACGAGCTTGCCGGCGCAGATCAGTACGATTTTAAAGTGGTGAACGACGATGTTGCGCGCGCCGCTGATGAAATTAATAATATATTAAAATAATTCTTAAAGGAGTTTTGAAAATGTTATATCCTGCAGTATCTGAATTGGAAAAGGTTACCAGAAGCCGCTATGCGCTTGTTATTATGACCGCAAAGCGTGCACGCCAGATCTCCGCTGAAGCAGAGGCGAATGAGATTGAGCTTTCCGATAAGCCGGTTAAATTGGCGATCAACGATATCGCTAACGGCAAGGTTTCCATCAAAGTGGAAGAGTTCCCTGAGAACGAATAATTATGTCTTTGATCTGCCGGGTTGCAATTGATCAGATCGTCCAAAAGATCGATCGGGATTATGACTATTATATTCCGGATCCTTTTGTTGCGTCTGTGACACCCGGTGTTCGGGTCCTTGTACCGTTTGGGAATGGAAATGTGCTGAAAAAAGCAATGGTTTTTTCCGTTTTTGAGGGGGATCCTGCGCCGGAATTAAAGGGCGTAGTCCGCGTTCTTGACGATAATCCAATGCTGGACGAGGTACAGCTTAAATTGGCAGAATGGATGTCGGATCAGTATTTTGTGACGCGCTACCAAGCAATCCGCTGTATGATTCCAAGGGGATTGGACTATAAAGTGAATGAGATCTTTGCGCTCAATCCCGATCTGAATGAATACCCGGCGAAATTTGAAGAACTGGTGCAGTTCATGCAACAAGCTGGTAAAGCAGTGCGTCGTTCGGAGTTTCCTTCTAAGCTCAAGCGACTATGTATACCTGCTTATCGTGAGGGTGTGCTGATCGAGGAAATTCGTTCTATTCGAAACATAGGCGACTTGAAAGAAAAAAAAATTCGCCTTGCGCAACCGCCGGAACAGATCGAACTCTATCTTTCCGAACTGGATCGGCGGTTTGAAAAACAACGGGATCTTCTTTCGCTCTTTTTGGATGAACCGATTCTCACGGCAAAAGATGCGCTTTATTATTCCGGTTGCGGTCCTTCGACGGTCAAGACCCTTTCACAAAAAGGATTGATCGATGTCTACGATGAGGCGCGCGAGCGGACTCCTTATAAAGCAATGAAGCGTGCTGAAAACCAGCAGCCCATTCACCTGGAAGATGA
>JAZNVY010000321.1:0-8647 GCA_045593105.1 Eubacteriales bacterium | reverse complement strand
AAAGCCTTTGGCTTTTGCGATATTATATTCGTGCTTTTCACACGGCGAAGCCGTATATCGCGCGGTTATACCGCATATCGCATCGTAGATATATCGCTCGTGCTTTGCACGAATATAGCTGAGGCACACTTCCTTACGGAGGATGCTTCAAAAGGGGTGCATTTTTTTATGATTTAAAGGCATCGAACAGCCGTCCTGCCATGGCGGTCATGGCGTCGGGGTCTACCTTGAGGACGGCGCGGTCATAGGTATAGAGACCGTTGGTCTCGTCTTCGATGTCGCTGACCTGGGTCAGCACCGCACCGCAAAGACCTGCCCGGATGGCCGGGATGATCTCCCGGTCGTAGAGGGCGATGAGGGTCTCCTCAAAGGCTTTCGGATCCTCGGTGAAATAATGATAGCCGGTGTTGCTGTCGAGATTAAAGATGTGATCCTTGACCCGGCAGGAATAGCCGCCGAACTCCGAGAGGACGGTGGGGCGCTCCGCTCCTTTGATCTTGATAGGCTTGAAGTAGATGTGCTCACTCTCCACGTCACTTTCCGTCTCCTTGAACCAGCCGGAGGTGGTGTCGAAAACGCGGGTGGGATCTAAGGGCTTGAGGTTGCGGTATACCCGATCCGCCTCAAACTGTCCCCAGCCTTCGTTAAAGATGGTGTAGTAGCAGACCGAGGGATGATTGTAGAGAGCTTCCATCATCCCCTTGGCATGGCGGAAGAATTCTGCCTCGCGCTTCGCACCGGCCTTTCGGGTGCGCCATTTCTTGGTGAGGACGGTGGGGATGGCGGTGTCGCGTATGAAGCTGTAGTAGCCGCTGTTGATCATATCCTGAAAGACGATCATGCCGTGGAGATCGCAGTAATAATAGAAAAGCTCCGGCTCCAGCTTGATGTGCTTGCGGAGCATATTAAAGCCGCAGGCCTTCATCTGTAAAATATCGTTTTCAAAGCCCCTTTCGGTGGCAGGGAGAAAGAGCCCGTCGCTGAAATAGCCTTGATCCAAAAGGCCGTGGAAGAAATAGGGCTTGCCGTTCAGATAGAGGCGGTCACCCTTTGCCTCCACCGTGCGGAGCGCAAAGTAGGAGGAGACCTCGTCCTCGCCGGATCGCAGGGTGAAGCGGTAAAGATAGGGATTTTCCGGGCTCCAAAGCCGCGGCTCCTTCAGTTCGATCCGGATTTTATGGTCGGTAAAACGATAACGTTCTCCACTTTCCAGGATCAGCGTCTTTTCCTCCGCGCCACCGGTCACCTCGATGGTGACGGCATCGAGCTCCGGCGTGATCTTGAGTTTTTCGACGTGATTTTCGGGGACGCTCTCCAGCCAGACCGTCTGCCAGATTCCGCTGACGGTGGTGTACCACATTCCGCCCCGTTTTTTGCGTTGCTTTCCGTAGGGGAGGTGGAGATCCTGGGGGTCGGTGACGATGACCGTCAGTTTATTTTCATTTTCTTTTAAAAAATCGGTAATATCGAAGGAAAAGGGGAGATATCCGCCGATATTTTTGCCGATAAAGCGATCATTTACGAACACCTCGGTATATTGATCCGCCGCGCCGAAGTGGAGAAGGAGCCGGTTTTTCAAAAAGCCTTCCGGCAGGGTAAAGGTGCGGTGATAGGTCAGCCGATCCTTCTTGCCGGTCAGCCGACCGATGCCGGAAATGCGGCTCTCCGGCGGAAAGGGAACGGTGATTTTTCCAAGGTTTTCACCGTTCACCGCAAAGTCCCATTGTCCGTTTAAGCAGAGATAAGAATTCCGCTTTAATTGGGGACGGGGATAGGCGGCAAAGGGCAGGTCTTTATCCAGATCTTTTTCAAAGGGCGTCGTCAATTCCACCAGCCGCTGCCTGCGGTTTTTATGCACGAAAAACAGCAACGGAAGCAGCACCGCCGCCGCGATCAGCGCCGCCAAAAAGATGTTTGCGTTGGGGATAAAGGAGGTGGTGCCGTCGTTATTGACCAGCGTTTCGGCATTAGCCAGGACCTGCTTGCCGATCCAGGGACCTAAGATACCCGGTACAAAGACCTGGGCGAAGATCCGCGCCCCTTGCAGCTCGCCGGCTTTGCCGGCAGGGGTATGATCCCGGATGGTGGCGCCGAAGACCGCCATACCGGAGAGATAGCCGCTCATCATGAAGAGCGAGCCGATAAAGACGGGGACGGTGCTCCGGCAGAAATAGAGCAGGATATAGCCTGCCATCAGCCCCAGCACCGCGAGGAGGCCGGAGAAAAGGAAGCCTTTTTTATCGTAGAGCTTGCCCCAAAAGGCGGTGACGATGGCGGCGATGATGATGGCCGGTGCCATGATAAGGACGTAATTTGTCATGCCCAGCGAGACCTCGTAATAGATAATGAGGTAGGGCATGAAGATCTGGATGGAGATATTGAAGACGATAAACGCCAGCAGGGCGGTATAGAGGGTGGGGTTCGCCTTCATCGTGGAGGGCCGGAAGCCATAGAGAATGGTCTTGAAATAGCCCTCTTCCGCCGGCTTGAGGGGCGGCTCCTTGATGAGGAAGAGCCCCAGGATCCCGATGAGGAAGGTCAGCGCGCCGATGATGGTAAAGATCAGCACCCAGCTTTCGCTCTTCTCCAGATCAAAGAACATAAATCCGCCGAATACCACCAAAATGGCCAGCAGCGGCATCATGGAGTTGATGCCCTCCGCCGCGCCGCGGTTGGAAGAGTCGGTAGAGTCGGTGACCCAGGCGTTAAAGGCGGCGTCGTTGGCGGTGGAGCCGAAAAAGGTCATGACGCAGTCTAAAAGAATGGTCAAAGAGACCCCCAGAGCCGCCGCCGAGGTAACCATGGGAAAGAGCCGCCCCAAAACCTCCGTCCGCAAAAAGACGAAGCTGAAGATGGAGATGCCCCATAGGAGATATCCCCCGGAGATCAGCAGCTTGCGCTTACCGATGCGGTCGGAGAGGGCACCCATCAAAACCGTCGTCAGAGTAGCCGTCACCGCCGAGGCAGCCACCATGGCGGAGATGTCCGCCGCCGAGGCGTGAAACATCTTATAGATAAAGACGTTGAAATACATATTTTCAACGACCCACGCCACCTGCCCCATCAGGCTGAAGATGGCCAATGCCCACCAAAAGCGGGCAGAAAGTTTCGTCTTCATTTAATCACCCATTCATTACATTCTTTTTTTACATTATGATAGCACAAATTGCCGATATTTGTAAAGACCGGCAAACTTGACAAATTAGCTTAAAATATATAAAATATATTAATAAACTATTAAGAGAGAAGAGTCTTATGAATAAAAATCAATGGACCCGGCGTCGGCATAAAATCATTCGCAATCTGGCGTATCTGGTGATGTATCCTTATATGCGGTTGAAGCTGGGGGTTACCATCGAAAAATTTAAAGAGCAAGGGGATCGTCCGTATCTGATCGTGATGAACCATCAGACGGTCTTTGATCAGTTTTTCGTAGGCTGTGCCGTCCGCGGTGCGGTCTATTATATCGCGACGGAGGATATTTTCTCCATGGGCTGGATCTCCGGCTTGATCCGCTGGCTGGTCAATCCCATCCCCATCAAAAAACAGACCAACGACCTCAAGGCGGTCAAGACCTGCATCCGGGTCGCTAAGGAGGGCGGCACCATTGCGCTGGCACCCGAGGGCAACCGCACCTATAGCGGTAAGCTTTGCTATATCAAGCCCTCCATCGTCAAGCTGATGCGCGTTTTGAAGCTGCCGCTCGCCATCTTCCGCATCGAGGGGGGCTACGGCGTTCAGCCGCGCTGGTGCGACGAGATCCGCAAGGGCAAGATGCGCGCCTACGTCTCCCGGGTGGTGGAGCCGGAGGAATATGCACGGCTGACCGACGGGGAGATGATGGACCTCATCATTAAAGAACTGAGCGTGGATGAAGCCCAGGTGACCGGGGAATATCACCATAAAAACCTGGCGCAGTATCTGGAACGGTGCCTTTATATCTGCCCTAAATGCGGTCTGACCACCTTTGAAAGCCACCGCGATCTGGTGACCTGCAAAAAATGCGGTCTGCAGGTGCGGTATCTGCCTACCAAAGAGCTGGAGGGCGTGGGGGAGGAGCTCCCCTTCCGCTTTATGGCCGATTGGTACGACTATCAGTATGATTATATTCGCAAGCTTCCCCACGATGCCTATCTGGATGAGCCGGCCTATCGGGAGGAGGCGGATCTTTCGGAGGTTCTGCTCTACCGGAAAAAGGTGCCCCTGGAAAAGGGCGTGAGGGTCTGCCTTTACAGCGATCGCATCACCTTGGGCGAGCGCGTCTTTCCCTTTGCCGAGACCGGCGCGGTGACGGTATTGGGGCGGAATAAGCTTAATATCTATTTCGGTGAGCGGGTCTATCAGCTCAAGGGAAGCAAGCGGTTTAACGCTTTGAAATACGTGAATTTCTATCATCACTATCAAAATCAGACGGAGGGGAAAGAAGATGGAGAATTTTTGGGACTATAACGTCTGGGGCGTCATCAACTTAATTATGGCGCTGCTTTTGAGCCTCATTTCTGCCAATATGCTCAAGCGGTCGGTCAAGTGGCTGGAGGCCTCTCTGATCCCCACCTCGGTGCTGGGCGGCGGAATGCTTCTGGTTTTGGGCGGTATTTATAAGCTGATCACCGGCGACCACTTTTTTGATACCGCCTTTTTCGGCGGGAACGGCTCTGCCGTATTGGAGATCATCACCTATCATACGCTGGCGCTTGGCTTTATCGCCTCTACCTTTAAGGGTGGGAAGGGTAAGCTGACCAAGAAGCGGACGATAGAGATCTTCAATACCGGTGTCAATACCGTTTCAACTTATCTTTTGCAGGCGGTGGTGGGCTTTGGCATCACCATGATCGCTGCGCTGATCATCAAGGATTTCTTTTCTGCCGCCGGCGTTCTTTTGCCCTTTGGCTACGGGCAGGGAACCGGCCAGGCTATGAACTACGGTGGAATTTATGAAAATGATTTCGGTTTTGACGGCGGGAAAAGCTTCGGTCTGACCATTGCGGCGATGGGCTTTCTCAGCGCCAGCATCGGCGGTGTTATTCACCTGAATATCTTAAAGCATAAGGGCAAGATCCTCCGGGAAAAAAAGCCGGAGACGGCCATTCAATCCGAGCAGATCCAGGGGGAGAACGAGATCCCTATGCAGGGCAGTATGGATAAGCTGACGGTGCAGCTGGCACTGGTGGCAGGCGCCTATTTCCTCACTTATCTGCTGATGTATCTTTTGGGGCTTCTTCTGCCGGGCATGAGGTCGGTGATCTACGGCTTTAACTTCCTTTTGGGCGTCATTTCCGCCACCCTCATCAAAGTGGCGGTCAACTTCCTGCAGAAAAAGCGGATCATCAACCGGCAGTATGCCAATGATTTTCTGATGACCCGATGCAGTAATTTCTTTTATGACGTCATGGTGGTGGCCGGCATTGCCGCCATCCGCTTAGACATTCTAAAGAATTATTGGGGCATTATCCTGATCTTGGGCGTGGTCGGTCTCGTCATTACCTACTTCTATAATCTGTTGACCGCTCGGACTCTTTTTCCGGAATATTCCGAGGAGCAATTCCTTACCATGTACGGTATGCTGACCGGTACTGCCAGCACCGGCGTCATCCTGCTTCGGGAGATCGATAACGATTTTGAAACGCCGGCGTCTGATAATCTGGTCTATCAGAATTTTCCTGCCATCGTATTTGGCTTCCCCTTAATGCTTTTGGCGACCTTAGCTCCGCAGAAGCCGATTCTGACCTGGATCATTCTACTGGTCTTTTTCCTGGCGATGAACGTTCTGCTATTCCGCTCTAAAATATTTCGCAAGAAAAAATAATAAAGTACTTATTGCTTATCTGCAACGATGGGTATATAATAAGGGCGTCTATTATGGAAAGAACCCTAAAGAGGTGAAAAAATGAAGATTAAAAGCAAGAAAAAAGTCCTCTTTCTTGCCGTCTGGCTGGCGCTGATCGCGGCGCTGCTGGTCGGGATCTTTTTGCTCTGGCCACCCGGCGCCAAGCATGAGACCATCAAAGAGGTAATGCAGGACGGCGTTCTGCACGAACACAATAAGATGAACCTTTTTGGTCTGGCGGTCAATCCGGGATTGATCTCTGCCTATCTGGTATCGGCGGTGCTTTTGCTGGCGGCGGCGCTCATTCGGATTTTTGCCATTCCGCGCTTTAAGCTGATCCCCGGAAAATTTCAGAGCATCATCGAGATGCTGGTGGAATTCTTCGCCAACATGGCAGGCTCCAACAGCCCCCATCGGCCGAAGTTTGTGGGCGCTTATATTTTCAGCGCCGGTGTCTATATCTGCTTCAGTACGATATTCGAACTGTTTGGCGTGCAATGGACCACCACCAACGGAATGTCTATGGCGCTGCCGGCGCCCCTTTCGGACATTAACGGCGCCATCGCCATGGGCTTTTTGTCCTATGGCATGATCTTAGGTGCCGGCTTACTTTGCGGCGGAATCCGCGGCGGACTCAGCGTCCTAAAGGATTTCTCCCTGCCGGTCTCCATGAGCTTCCGTTTGTTCGGTGCGCTTTTGAGCGGTCTTTTGGTGACCGAATTGGTTTATTATTACGTGGGTCTCAGCTTTGCGCTTCCGGTGGTGGTGGGCGTACTTTTCACCTTACTGCACGCACTGATCCAGACCTACGTCCTGGCAACCTTAGTATCTATTTTCTACGGCGAGGCCGTGGAAGAGAGACCGAAAAAAACAAAAGAAAAGAAGGTAAAAGTAAAATGAAAAAGTTGATCTCTATTCTCTTAATGATTGCAATGGTTATGGTGTTTGCCTCTATGGGCTCGATCGGCGTATTGGCCGAGGGTGAAGAAGCGGCGGTGGAGGCTGCTGCTGACGGCGGTCTTTCTGCAAAGGCGATTGCCGCGGCGATCGTCGTGGCGGTCGTAGCTGCTGCCGGTGCCGTGGGTATGGCTTGGGCGATCGCGAAGAGCGCAGAGGGAATGGCACGGCAGCCTGAGGCCGCCGGCAAGATCAATTCTGCCATGATGCTGGGTCTGGTCTTTATCGAGACCGCCATCATTTACGCCTTGATCGTGGCCATCCTGATTATTTTCGTACTGTAAGAGGAAAGAGTATAAAATGAATATACCGTTAAATATTGATTTCCTGCAGGTCCTTTTGCATATGCTGAACTTCGTGATCCTGGCCGGGGGGCTGACCTTCCTTTTATTCAAGCCGGTCAACCGTTTTCTGGAGCAACGCAAGGCGCAGATCGAGGAGCAGGAAAGAAAGAGCCGGGAGAGCCAGGAAGAGGCGGAGCGGCTCTGCAAGGAATATGAATTAAAAATGCAGTCGGCAGAGGCGGAAGTTCAAAGACGCCAGCATGAGGCGGAGCGTGAATGGAGCGAGATCTCTGCACAGCATATCAACGAGGCAAAAGAAAAGGCGATCGCCATTATTCATGCTGCCGAAGAGGAAGCAGAGGAGCGTAAGGAGCATATTCTGGAGTCTGCTCAAACGGAGATCGGCGAAATGGTGCTGACTGCTACCCAAAAATTACTTAGTGATACCGTGACTCCCGCGCGTAACAGCGCGCTTTACGATGAATTTGTTCGGTTGGCAGGCGATAAGGCGGCCGGGGAGAGAGGCAAGCATGATCAGAAGTAATTTTGACGATGCCAATGCACCGGAACGGAATATCTTAGAGGTTGAGATCCAGTGTATTACGCCGCCTACTCCGGAGCAATTGGAAAAGCTGAAAGAATTCTTTTTGGCAGAGTACAAAGCGGATGATGTTGATTTCAATATCGTTCGGGATGAAAGCGTGGTCGGAGGTTTTCGAATCTTTGTGGGAGACGAAAACTACGATTGGAGTACTCTTGGGCGTATCCGCCAGCTGAGAAAATCCTTTCAGTCTTTGCAAAAGGAGCACGATCTTACTCGGATCATTTCTCTTTTAAAAGAGGATATAGAAAATTTTGATCTGTTCGTTGGACATCAGCAGGTAGGCTTTGTCGTCAGCGTGGGCGACGGAATTGCCGTCATCAACGGCTTGCACGAGGTGGAATACGGCGAGATCGTCCTCTTCGACTGCGGCATCAAGGGCATGGTGCAGGATATCCGTGCCGACGGCACCAGCGGTGTCGTCTTATTCGGCGACGATTCCGAGATCTACGAGGGAAGCCGGGTGGTACGCACCCGTCGAACCGCCGGTATTCCCATCAGTACCAAGATCTTGGGACGGATCATTGACCCCTTAGGAAAGCCGGTGGATGACGACGGCGAGATCAAAGCCAAGGAATATTTCCCCATTGAGCGTCCGGCACCGGGCATCATTGAGCGAAAATCGGTCTGTAATCCCATGGAGACGGGCATTCTTGCCATCGACTCCATGTTTCCCATCGGTCGGGGTCAGCGTGAGCTGATCATCGGCGACCGACAGACCGGCAAGACGACCATCGCCACCGATACCATTCTCAACCAGAAGGGCAAGAACGTGGTGTGCGTCTACGTGGCCATCGGTCAGAAGGCCAGCTCTATTGCTAAGGTAGCCTCCACCTTGAAAAAGCATGGGGCCATGGACTATACCGTCATCGTATCTTCTCCTGCCAGCGATCCGGCGTCCTTGCAATACATTGCACCCTACGCCGGCTGCGCAGTGGCGGTGTATTTTATGTATCACGGACGGGACGTGCTGATCGT
>JAZNVY010000320.1:0-1894 GCA_045593105.1 Eubacteriales bacterium | reverse complement strand
GCCTCTTTTTTGACGGCGTTATCCTCTCTCTTGGTGCCGGAGGTGACCGATACCTCCACCCGGTCGGATTGGCGTTCCACCCGTTCCATCGTGGGGCGGGCGCTGGAGATCACCATCGCCCTTTCGGTGATGATCAGCGGCGTATTTTTTATCTATGGGGATCTATTGGGAGAATTGCTCTTTCATAGCGATACCGTCAGCATGATGCTTCGGGTACTGGCACCTATTACGCCTTTTATGTATATGGACACCATTGCCGGCGGTTTGCTCAAGGGACTGGATCGCCAGGGTAAGGCGCTTCGCAACAACACCATCGACTCCATTCTGCGGATCCTATTGATCACCGTGGCAGTGCCCACCTTTGGCATCTACGGATTTTTGGGGGTGATGGTCTTCAGCAATATCCTGGTGGCATCCTTGAATATGGCAACCTTACTTCGGGCGTGCCGGCTGGGCGTTCAATGGAAAGATTGGGTGTTTCGTCCCCTCATTTCCGTGGGAGTTGCCACCGCCGTCTGGGCGCTTCTGCCTTTGCGTGGGACGGTGCTGAAAATGATAGTTGGCACGGGAATTTGGTGCGGCTTATATCTCTTATTTTATTGGTTGACACTCTCGCAAAAAAACTCTATAATGAAAGAGGATCATACTCATCCTAAGGAAGTGAAAAAACGTGAAAAATCAACTTTTGGAATATTTTGAGCAGGTGCCCATCGTGGCGGCTGCCAAAAGTGAAAAGGAGCTGGCGGAATGCCTGAAAAGCAAAAGCCGGGTCATTTTTTTGCTGTTTGGCGATATCTGCACCATCAAAGCACTTACTGAAAGGGTCAAGGCTGCCGGCAAGATCGCCATCGTTCATCTGGATCTGATCGACGGTTTGGCACCCAAGGACGTGAGTGTGGATTTCATTGCGGAGCAGACGGCGGCGGATGGGATCATCTCCACCAAAAACTCCATCATCCGCTATGCCCATCAAAAGGGGCTGCTCACCATCCAGCGGTATTTCCTGCTGGATTCCAGGGTGCTGGAGAATATGGAAAAAAACAGTTCTCCGGCGGATTTTTATGAGGTGCTTCCCGGCGTCATGCCGAAGATCATCCGTCAGCTGGCGCAGACGGCAGGAAAGCCTATTATCGCCGGCGGAATGATCCGGGATAAGGAAGACGTCATGAATGCTTTATCAGCCGGTGCGGTGGCGATCTCTTCCACCAACCGGGACGTTTGGTTTATTGAGTGAGGAAAACAATATGAAACTGAAATTTTTAGGCGCCGCCCATGAGGTGACCGGTTCTTGCACTCTGCTGGAGGCGGCAGGAAAACGAATTTTGATCGACTGCGGTATGGAGCAGGGAGCGGATATTTATGAAAATTGCAGTATGCCCATTTCGGCGGCTGAGGTAGATACCGTCCTTTTGACCCACGCCCATATTGACCATTCCGGCAAGCTGCCGATGCTGGCGGCGCAGGGATTCCGGGGCGAGATCTATGCCACCGGTGCCACCGCTAAGCTTTGCGGCATCATGCTGCAGGACTCCGCTCATATCCAGGAACAGGAGGCTCTTTGGCGCAACCGTAAGGCGCAACGCTCCGGCGGTGACGTCTACGTGCCGCTCTATACGGTGCAGGATGCGGTGCAGACCCTTTCTCTTTTCGTGCCTTGCAGTTATCATCAGGAATATCAGATCGCCGAGGGCATTACCGTCCGATTTCTGGACGCCGGGCATCTGATGGGCTCTGCCAGCATTGAAATTACGGTGGTGGAGAATGGCGAACGGCATGTTCTGCTATTTTCCGGCGATCTGGGCAACGTCAACCGACCCTTGATCCGGGATCCGGAAAAGCCTTCTTATGCCGATACCGTCATTATTGAGTCTACTTACGGCAACCGTCTGCACGG
>JAZNVY010000319.1:0-6308 GCA_045593105.1 Eubacteriales bacterium | reverse complement strand
AAAAACAACTCCTTTCCTTATATAACTATGGGAAAGGAGTTATTTTGATACTTTTAAAAGACGGTCAATGTCCCGTTTTCGTCGCAGAGTGCCAGAAAGATCTTTTCCATGGAGGGCGCATGCAGGGCAGAAAGCTGTTGGCTCAGCCATTTTTCCTCAAAGCCCAGTCGGCGTAGATTTTGATGCAGCAGGCGTCCGTCGGTAATGATCTCCAGAGGGAGCGGTGAGGACGGCGGTGCTTGCCCCAGATCCCCTACGGTAGCGTTGCGGTAACCGGGCAAAGGATCGCAGCTGATCTGCCCGTTCGGCTCTAAATATACGGTGTCCAATTGGGTGAGATCAAAATACCCCTGCTGGCGGCAGAGGGATAAGAATTCATGAAGATCCAGCCGTCCTTTTTTGAAGCTTTCCCGGCAGAGCTTTCCTTTGCTCATTAGGATCAGCGGCTTGCCGTCGATCCATCCTCTCAGCCGGATCGACCGATCGGTGAGAAAGGAGAGGAGCAGAGTGAAACCGGCAAAGACCAAGAGGGCGGTACATCGTGCCGGAAAATGCTCAAAGCCGCCAAAGGCCAGCTCGGCGGCGATGGAGCCGATGGTAATGCCGTTGATATAATCGTAGCCGCTCAGCTGGGAGATCTGGCGGTAGCCCATCAGCTTGGTCAGCAGAAATAAAACGACCGCGCTGAAAAGCGAGGTCAAAAGCGCTTGCAATGCAATCATAACGCATCCTCCTTCACGATGCTATTATGAGGAAAATATCGTGTATTTATGTAAAATTTACAATTTATTCAACACCAAATAAGTTTTTTGGTGTATCATAAGACTATCAAAAAGAATGGAGGATGCGGTCGTGTTTGGATATGTGGTCGCCAATATGGAGCAGCTGACCGAGGAGCAGCAAGGGATCTATCGCAACTATTATTGCGGACTCTGTCGCAGTCTGAAAAAGCAGTTCGGCAATTTCGGGCGGCTGACCCTCAATTATGATATGACCTTCATGATCCTCCTGCTGGCGGATCTTTTGGATCCGGAAACCAAGTATCATACCGGTCGTTGCGTGGTGCATCCCACTAAGGAACGGACGATGGCGGAAAACGCCGTCATCGACTACGGCGCGGCGATGAACGTGCTTTTGGCATATTATAATTTGCTGGACGATTGGAAGGACGAAAAAAAGACGGCAGCGCGTACCGCCGCCAATCGGCTGAAAAAGCATATCCCTGCCATCGAAAGGAAATATCCCCGTCAGGCCAAGGCGGTGGTGGAGGGGATGGAAGCGCTGGCCAGGGAAGAGAACAAGGCACCGCAAGATCTGGATACCGCCGCCAATATCTTCGGCCGGCTGCTGGGCCAGCTTTTTATTTTCCAAAATGATTTTTGGGCGGAGGATTGCAGAAGGTTCGGCGAAGCATTAGGACGGTTTGTCTATTGGATGGATGCCTATGAGGATCTGCCTAAGGATCGGAAAAAAGGGAGCTATAATCCGATGATCCTGATTGCAGATCGAACGGATTATAAAGAAAAAGTGGAAGAAATGCTGAAGGATACTTTAGGGGAATGCGCTTTAATCTTGGAGCGGTTGCCCTTGGTGGAGCATCTGGATATATTAAGAAACGTGCTTTATTCCGGTATCTGGAGCAGTTTTTTCAAGAAGGAGAAAAAAGATGAGTCAGGATCCTTATAGTGTGCTGGGTGTTTCCCCTGCCGCTACGGATGATGAGATCAAAAAAGCATATCGAAAATTGGCCAAGCAATACCATCCTGATATTCATCCGGATCGCGAATTTGCCGAAAAGAAGATGGCGGAGATCAATGCCGCTTATGATCAGATTTTAAATCAACGGCAAGGCAAGACCAGTGGGGGCTATGCAGGCTATGGGTACGGCAACGGGGAGCCGGGGCAAGGCTCCACGCCGGAGATGACGGCAGTACGGCATTATCTGCATTATCGGCGTTATCGGGAGGCGTTCAACGTTCTTAACCGGATCGAGAACCGCAATGCAGAGTGGTATTTTCTTTCGGCTTATGCCCATGCAGGGGTAGGAAACCGTACCCAGGCGCTGGAGTTTGCACGAAAAGCGGTGGAATTGGAGCCGGGAAACGCAGAGTATCAGAATTTGCTCCATCAGTTGCAGTATTCCGGTATGGCGTATGAAAGCTACGGCAGAGGGTTTAGCGTTCCCCGTGGCGGTGGGATCAACCCCATCTGTATGGGACTATGCTTAGCTAAAATGTGTTGTCCTTATTGTTAATTTGGCAGAAAGAAGGTTTTTTGAATGAAATTTCGTGAGCGGGTTGCACGCTTTATGGCAGGACGTTACGGTGTGGATCAGCTGGGTCGGGCGTTGCTTTGGGCTTATCTGATCGCGGCGGTGGCGGCACTCTTTTTTGAACCCTTTTATTTCGTTGCGTTGGCGTTGGTGATCTGGCTTTTTTATCGGGCGCTCTCCAAGAATATCTATAAACGCCAGATGGAAAATCAGAAGTATCTCCGTATTTCCGGCAAGATCAAGGGTTGGTTCGGATTGCAAAAGAAAAAGTTTGCGGAGCGAAAGACGCATCGTTATCGCACCTGCCCTTATTGCAAGGCGACGTTGCGCCTGCCTAATAAAAAAGGGAAGCATACCGTTTGCTGCCCCAAATGTAAAAAAGATTTTGATGTAAAGATATAAAGAGATCCCGACGGCGTCGGGATCTCTTTATTTCAGTAATTCTTTCGCTTGCTTTCCGGATAGATGCTCAATGTCCAGTCGGAGGATTGAAACGTGCTTTTTGAACCGCTCGATCTCTGCGTCGGCACGATCCATATGGGCGGAGGAATATTTTTCTGCCAGCTTCATCAGGGCGGTTTGCAATTCTTCGGTATCTTCCACGAGGCAAACCTTGCCGAATGCGATGACGCTGCGATAGCAGGTAGTAAACTGCTCCGGCAGGATGATATCCATATCAATGACGCAAAATGATGCTTTGGGCTCTTTTTTGATCGCGTCGATCTTATGGCCTTCCGTAGCACTATGGAAATAAAGGGACTCTCCTACCAAGGTATAACTGATGGGAAGGGCGTACGGATAACCCTCATCACCCAGCAAAGCAAGAACACCGGAGCTTCCTCTTTGCAAGACAGCCAGACTTTCTTTTTTAGAGAGCTGCTGGCGCTTTCTTCTCATATCTCTGAACATCCGCTACTCCTTTTAGAAAAACAGCGCTGCGGCACCGTAAGAAACAAATGCGACGATAATACCGGCAGTGATGACGCCCAACAAAATGGCAGGAAATGCACGCTTGAGCCGCATATCCAGCATGGCGGCGATCAAGGCGCCGGTCCATGCGCCGGTTCCCGGCAGGGGAATGGCAACGAAGAAGAAAAGACCCCAGAATACGCCTTTTTCCACCTTTTCGGATTTCGTTTTCGCCCGGTTTTCCAGCTTATCGACAAAACTGTTGAGCCGGGGCATTTTTCTGCGGATCCAGGCGAAGATCCGCTTGATAAACATAATGATAAACGGAACCGGAATCAAGTTTCCGATGATGGCGATGGGAATGGCAATGCGCCAGTCCAAACCGTGTGCGGTCGCGATGGGAAGGGCGCCGCGCAATTCAATGATGGGTACCATGGAAACCAAAAAGGTCATTAATAACTTACCCCAAAAGGTCGTCCATAAAAACTTCATCGTATTTCCTCCGTATAAATAGTACATATCACTATATCATAAATTGGAAGTAATAGCAAGAGGTTTTTGTGGAAAGTCAAAAGCATTTGGCGAATTATTTCAGGTTTTGTAAGATCGTTTTGATCGTTTGCAGCTGTTCTTCCGTCAGATCGGCTTGCCCTGCTAAAAAACCTTGATCGTTTTGGTAACGGGCATAGCTTTCGTTCAGGCTGATATAATAAGGACCGCCGAACTCGGTGGTGACGGTAAGCGCGTAGTCGGCGCATTTGCAGACCTTGCCGGGATCGTAGTCCAGATGAAGCAGAAGGTCGGTGAGGGTCACGGACGGAGCACCCATGATGGTATACTCTTGATCTTCATAAAGAATGGTGGTTTGCGTATTGCCACAGTAGACGTCGACCGGTTCGGTTTCGATGGGCGCAGTATCATCATCCGCCATCAATACAGGCGGCTCTTGATTTTTTGCGCAACCGGTCAATAAAATCAAGATGGAAACAAATAATATAAGTAGTTTTTTCGGCATTTTTATACCCCCCTTTTGATAAGAATACGATAGAGGATGGAAAAATGTTGCAAGGGAGAAAAAAATGGCTCTGATTATTGACAACTCTTGACGGATATGCTAAAATTAACCACAATGGGAAATATGGGATATTTTTGAATATCCCTTCGGTACAATGGGTGGAAAGGAGGTAAAATGCATATGTCAAACGCAGCATTGATGGTGCAGGGAACCATGCCGATTATGAACGTGGTTCTGTTGGGATTAGGCATTGTTTTTGTAGGTCTGATCTGTATTGTCATTTTATGTGTGCTGATGGGGAAGGTGGTTCGTCTTTTGGAGAATAAGGGCGAAAACGCAGTGCTGATGGCACCTGCCGCACCTGTCGCTCCGGCTGTTCCTGCAGCCCCTGTGGACACGATTTCCAATCGTGGGGAATTAGTGGCCGCAATTTCTTGCTGTCTGGCGGAAGAATTGGGAACGGATGTTTCTGCTATCCGGATCCTGTCGTTGAAAAAGGTATAAGAAAGGAAATGTCTCAAAATGAAAATGTATAAAGTTAACGTTAATGGTACTGTTTATGAAGTTTCTATCGAAGTAATGGATGGCGTTCCGGCTGCTGCACCTGCCGTTCCGGCTGCTGCACCTGCCGCTCCGGCTCCCGCTGCTGCTCCTGCCGCTCCGGCTGCTGCCCCCGTCGGCGGTGAGAAGGTGGCTGCCCCCATGCCCGGTACCATTTTGGCAGTCAACGTTCAGAACGGTGCTGCAGTGAAGAAGGGCGACGTTCTGTTCGTCTTAGAAGCAATGAAAATGGAGAATGAGATCATGGCACCCTGCGATGGTACCGCTGCCGGCGTCAACGTGTCTAAAGGCGCAAGTGTTTCCACCGGCGATGTTCTCTGCGTTTTGCAATAATCTGACGGAGGAACATTCCAATGTTAGATGCGGTAACAAACTTTTTGAGCCAGACCGGCTTTGCCATGTTTGGCGGCGATAATTGGAAATCTCTGATCATGATCGCCATTGCTTTCGTACTTTCGTATCTGGCGATCGTGAAGAAATACGAGCCGTTGCTCCTGTTGCCCATCGCCTTCGGTATGCTGCTGACCAATCTGCCCGGCGCAGAGATGTTTCATGAGCAGCTTTATGCCGGCGGTCATGTGAATTGGGAACTCTTCGGCGGTGTCGATTACGTGAATTCTGCTAATTTGGTCAATCCGGAAGCGTATAGCGTTTTGCAGTCCGGCGAGGTCATTTTGAACGGGAGCTACTATTTCGGTAAACTGACCGGATTTGGATTGGAAAGCGATGCTTTGATCAATGCGGCCGGTCAACTAGTCACCTCCACCGGTGAGGTGCTGAAGGATAGCGTGGATATCATTTATGAGTTGGTGGGCTTGACGGTGAAGAATGGGGATCTATATAGCGGATCCACTTTGATGGCGACCGGAGTGCAGACGGTTTCTGCCGGGTTGCTGGATTACCTTTATCTGGGTGTGAAGTTGGGCATCTATCCCTGCCTCATCTTCCTGGGCGTCGGAGCCATGACCGATTTCGGTCCCCTGATTGCCAATCCTAAGAGCCTTTTGCTGGGTGCTGCGGCTCAGCTGGGCATCTTTGCTACCTTTGTCGGTGCACGCCTTTTGAATTTCACGGAGGCTCAAGCCGGTTCTATCGGCATCATCGGCGGTGCCGATGGTCCTACAGCGATCTTCGTGACTTCTAAATTGGCACCGGAGCTTTTAGGCCCCATTGCGGTGGCGGCTTATTCCTATATGGCGTTGGTGCCGGTGATCCAGCCTCCGATCATGAAGCTGCTGACGACTAAGAAGGAACGGTTGATCCGAATGGATACGTTGCGTCCGGTCAGCAAGACGGAAAAAATTATTTTCCCCTTTGTCGTGACGGCGTTTGTGGCGTTGCTCGTTCCTTCTGCGGCTCCCCTGGTGGGTTGCCTGATGCTGGGCAATCTGTTCCGCGAGTGCGGCGTTGTGGATCGTTTGAGTAAGTCGGTTCAGAATGAACTGATGAATATCGTCAGCATCTTCCTGGGCATCACGGTCGGTGCCACTGCGACGGCTGTCACCTTCCTTTCCTGGAATACCATCAAGATCATTGTGATGGGTATCGTGG
>JAZNVY010000318.1:0-6063 GCA_045593105.1 Eubacteriales bacterium | reverse complement strand
CAGAAAGTGCCGGATTGAGCCGCAATTTTATCAGTGCAATCGAGGCTCCAAACCTGGTCAAATCCCTTTCCATGGAAGCGCTTTTCAATATCGCAAAAGCGCTGAATATAGAGCCATATAAACTTTTAGAATTTCGTAAATAAAACAAGCCGTCGAATTTTTTCGACGGCTTATTTTATTCACTTTTTCAAAACCGATCAAATCGGATGCAGGTTTCGTTTTCTCCGAGCGAAGACGTATGTCGATACGTCGAGAGAGGAAAAGCGGAAGATGCGCCGATTTCATCGGTTTTTATCCTAATAAATCTGCCAATGCAATAAATACCGGCATAGTAAAAATGGATAAAATACTTGCAAATCCGCTTGCTTTCGAGGCGATACCGGTATCCCGGTTGTACTTGGCGGCAAACATAACGGTATTATTGGCAGTAGGGGCACTGCAAGCCACCGCCGCCGCCAAAAGGAGCGGTCCCCGGACACCCAGGAGATAGATTCCCGAGAGCGTCACTCCGGGAAAAACGATCAGTTTGAGAAGGGCAACGATATAGTTTTCCTTCTGCCGTACCATCCCCGGCAGATCGGTATTGGCAAGATAGGTACCGAACATCAGCATTGCCATAGGGGTATTGAGGTTCCCGATATGCTGAATAGGCTGAAGGATCAGCGACGGAAGTTCCACCTTCAAAAGAACCTGCAAAAGACAGAGGGGAAGTCCGACCATGATGCCGATGGAGCCGGGATTGATCAGTAGTTTACGGTAGGATACCTTTTCCCCTCCGCTCCGGCGCATCAGGCCGATGCCATGGGTGAAGGCAAAAACATTAAAGACCACCACCGCCGCGGAGCAATAAAACACACCGGTCTCGCCTGCCACCGCCTGTGCCAAAGGAAGTCCCATATAGCCTACGTTACCATAGACGGTTGCATACTGAAAAATGGGGCGGTGCTCCCCGGAATTTTTATAGAGAAAATGCACCACAACTCCGCCCAACCCGTGAAAGACCGCCATAATGACCGCCATCAGAAAGAAGGAGAGGGCGTTGGAAGGATTGAAATCCACGTTTAAAAATGAATGGATCACCACGCCGGGCGTTATGATATAGAAGAGAAGGTTATTGCAATCCTTTGCCATCCGCTGGGTAAACAACCCTGCTTTATCACAAATAAACCCGATTGCCACCAAAATTGCCAGGATCAGCACCTGCCCAAAGGCGGCAGACATATAGTTCAAAAACACCATTTTTATCACCTCGTGGAGGATATTATATATTTTTTCGTTTTTCTTGTCAAATATTATCTTGAAATATTTCTTAGAATACTTTATAATAATAAAATAGTAAAATAACTTTGTGGAGGGGATCCCATGGGTAAAAATAAAATCAGCGTATCAATCGCAGGGAGTGAATTCGTCGTCACGACAGATGAAGAGCGTGAATACACGTTATCTCTTGCCCGTACCGTCGATAGCAAGATCCGCAATCTTTTGCAGGAAAGCACCAAGCTGACCGCCGGTCTGGCGGCCATTCTGACCTGCCTGGATCTCTGCGATGAAAACGAAAAGAATAAAGAATCCTGCGCCCGTCTGCGCGATGAGATCCGTCAGTATCTTTCCCAGGTGGAGTCTGCCGGCATCGAAAAGCAGATGCTCCGCCAGGAATACCAGGAAAAACTGGAGCACCTGGAGCACGAAAATGAGCTGCTCCGCAATCAGCTGGCGCAGTATGAGGCCGGTCAGATCGGCTTTCATTCATGAATGTTCTCTTAGCCTCCGCCTCACCGCGCCGCAAGCAGCTTCTGACCGAATTGGGCTATGAAGTGCAGACGGTGCGTCCGGAATTCGATGAGTCGGCCGTTTCTATAAAGGAGCCTGCCGCGCTGGTGGCGGCTCTCGCCGAGGGCAAGGGACGTTCTGTCGCTCCGCCCAAGGGCGATCTTTTGGTGGCAGCCGATACCGTCGTAGTCTTTGAGGGAAAGATCCTCGGCAAGCCTGCTGACGAGCAGGAGGCGTTTCGAACCCTGCGGACACTCAGCGGCAAGAAGCATGAAGTTTATACCGGCGTCTATCTCTTGAAAGACGGCGTCGAACGTACCTTTACCGAGCGTGCGGAGGTCTTTTTCCGCCCTTTGACCGACCGGGAGATCTTGGACTATATTGCCACGGGCTCTCCGATGGACAAAGCAGGGAGTTACGGCGTGCAGGATAGCGGTTTTGTGGACCGCATTGAGGGAAGCTATCATAACGTCATGGGCTTCCCTACTGAAAAGTTTAAAGAAATCATCAATGAGTTTTGAAAGGAAATCGCAATGCTGGAGTTTTTGAAGAAATTTAAGAAATTTAGAAAATTTTCGGGGTACACCGATATCGGAATCGATCTGGGTACTGCCAATACCATCGTATACCGGAGCGGAAAGGGCATCATTCTGCGCGAACCCAGTGTGGTCGCCATTGACACCCATGACAACCGCGTCGTGGCAGTCGGCCAGGAGGCAAAGGACATGATCGGCCGTACGCCGGACAGTATCCGTGCCGTCCGCCCGCTCAAGGAAGGCGTCATCGCCGACTTTGAAAGCGGCTCTGCTATGCTGCGCTTTTTCCTTCGCAAGACCATGGGTAATAACGCCTTCTCCAGAAAGAGAATTCTGATCTGCATCCCCTTTGGCGTCACCGACGTGGAGCACCGCGCGGTGGAAAATGCGGCTTATGAGACCGGTGCCAAGGACGTCCGGATCATTGAGGAGCCTTTGGCAGCTGCCATCGGTGCCGGTCTGCCGGTGGGCGAGCCTACCGGAAGTATGGTCGTCGATATCGGCGGCGGCACCTCCGAAGTTGCCGTCATCTCCTTGGGCGGTATCGTTTCCTCCCGTTCGGTTCGGGTGGCCGGCGACTCTTTTGATGCCGCCATCGTGGCATACGTCAAAAAGCATTTCAATCTTCTGATCGGTGACCGCACCGCAGAAGAGATCAAATTTGAGATCGGCTCTGCCTATCCCTATGATAACGAGGGTAGCATGAGCGTCCGCGGCCGGGATCTCATCACCGGTCTGCCCAAAAACGTGGACATCAGCGCCGCCCACATCCGGGAAGCGCTGGCTGAATCGGTGCAGGTGGTCATCGACGCCATCCGCCAGACCCTGGAGGATACGCCCCCTGAGCTTTCAGCGGATATCATCGACCACGGCATCACCCTCACCGGTGGCGGCGCACTTCTGCGCGGCCTGGATGCCCTGATCAACAAAGTGACCGGTATGCCGGTTCACATCGCCCAGGATCCCCTGGATTGTGTAGCGCTCGGTACCGGTAAGAGTCTGGAAAATCCGGCTATTTGGGCCAGCTTGACCCGATAATGAAAGGGTTCTTTAAGACCAGAACCTTCATTTCCATCTGCATCATTGCGACGCTGCTTTTGGGAATGACGGTGCTGGATACCGCTTCTAACGGCCACCTTTCCTTTTTGGAAAACCTGGCCGGCACTTTTGTGACGCCGATCCAAAACTTTTGCGCCACCGTTGCCAAATACGGCGGCAATTTAGTGCGTGCCTATACCGAATACGACGCCTTAGAGCAGGAGAATTCCAAGCTCAAAAGCGAGCTTGCCTCTGCCGGCACGTTGATCCGGGACGCCGAGGAATATGCCAACGAAAACCAAAGCCTCAAGGCCATGCTGGGCATTGCAGAAAGTCATACGGATTTCGAATTCGCCGCCTGCCTGGTGGTGGGAAGCGATCAGAACGGCTATTCCCATACCTTGACCCTTAATAAAGGGTCTGCCGACGGCCTGCAGAAAAAAGATCTGGTCATGACTGCCGACGGCGTAGTGGGCTATATCAATGAGCTGGGGCTGACCTGGAGCAAGGTCACCACCGTCCTGGATTCCTCCTGCGAGATCGGTGCCATCGTCACCCGCACCCAAGATATCGGCGTGCTGGACTGGGACTATACCCTCTCTGAGGAAGGGCTTCTGAAACTGGCCTACCTGGATACCGGCGTGGTACTCACCGGCGGTGACGCTGTGGAGACCAGCGGCGTGGGCGGCGTTTTTCCCAAGGGCATCCTGCTCGGACGGGTGCGCGAGCTGCGAACCGAAAGTCACGGTATCTCCCAATACGCCGTATTGGAACCTGCCGTCAACGTGGATCAGGTCCGTACGGTATTTGTGATCACCAATTTTGAAAGTGAGAACTGATGTTTAGCAGACCCCGTAGTTATTGGAAAATTATTTTATATGTTGTAATGACGCTGGTATGCTTTCTTTTGCAAAGCGTACCGGCTTTCGGCGTGCGCTTTTTAGGGTGTGCGCCTTCTCTTTTGCTTCTTTTGACCATCGGGGTAGCGTTTTTCGAGAGCCCGGAGTTTTCTGCCTGGTTCGGTCTGATCGCCGGTCTCCTCTCTCAGCTGACCACCGCCGTTCTGGGCGGCACCGACGCCATCCTCTTTATGTTCGCCGGCTATTTTATCGCGGCGGCTTTGGAGGTCTTTCTCCAACGAAAATTCTTAGTCTATATCTATGTATCGCTGGGAGGAATTTTCTTACAGCAGATCCTGGACTACCTTTGGCACCTCTTGCTTTGGGAACGTCTGCCCCTGGGTGCCGCGCTGGTGCACCAGATCCTCCCCGTATTCTTTTTTACCGGTCTTTCCGCCTTTCCCATCTATGGGATCCTTTGGCATTATGACCGCAAATTCAGAGAAAAGGAGGAGTTGATTTGACCTTTAAAAACGGACGAACCCGTGCCATCATCGTCGTTGCAGCGGTGGCATTGGTCTTTTTCTGTTATCTGATCGCCCTGATCCGTCTACAATTGGTCAACGGTGACTATTATAAAGAGCAGTCCACCAAAAAGATCTACTCCACCGAGACCATCACCGCATCCCGGGGCGGCATCTACGATTGCAACGGCGTCAGCCTGGTCAGTAACACCACCGGCTTTTGCTTGAAATTCACCCGTGCGCTGATGCCGAAAGCCCAGCAAAACGATATTATTCTTCGCCTTATTCGATTGATGGAGGAGCACGACGCGTCCTATTACGACCGCCTGCCCATCACCAAGAACGCACCCTTCGCCTATACCATTGAAGATCCCAACGATGCAGCGATGAAAAAGCTTTTTTCGACGCTGAAGCTGAAGAATTTTCCCACCGCCGAAACCGCCATGGCGGAATTGGTGGAAAAGTACGATCTGGAGGACTATACGCCGGCGGAGCAACGGCTGATCGCCGGCGTCCGCTACGAGATGACGCTCACCACCTTCTCCCTCTCCACCCCTTACGAGTTTGCAGAGGATATCAGCGTAGAATTGGTAGCCACCGTCAAGCAGCTTTCCGATGAATTTCCCGGTGTGGATATCGACACCAAGCCGTTGCGTTCCTACGTGGATCCCTCCATCGCGCCCCATCTTTTAGGCTACGTGGGCAAGATCTACGCCGATGAATACGAAGAATTATCCGGTAAAGGCTATAAAATGAACGACACCGTCGGAAAGACGGGAATCGAAAAGGCTATGGAATCCGTCCTCAAAGGTAAGGATGGCACGCGGGTCATCGAACGGGACTCCAATGGTAAGGTTTTGAACGTCATGGTTTTGGACGAGGCGCAAAGCGGCAATAATATCGTCCTGACACTGGACAGCCAACTGCAAAAGGTGGCGCAGGACTCCTTGGAGAGTTGTATCAAAAACATCGCACGCCGCGCCAGCGAGCCCGGACGGGATGGCGAGGACGCCAATGCCGGTGCGGTGGTGGCGGTCAATATCCATAGCGGAGCCATTCTGGCCAGTGCTACCTACCCCACCTATACGCAAGAACAATACGAAAATGATTATAACTCCCTGGCCACCGATAAAATGAAGCCCCTCTGGAACCGGGCGTTTTACGGCACCTATGCCCCCGGCTCCACCTTTAAGATGGCCACAGGCATCGCCGCCCTGGAAGAGGGCGCGGTCGGACTTAAGGAAACCATCCGGGACACCGGCATCTATACGAAATATGCTCCCAGCTATTCTCCCCGCTGCTGGGTCTACTCCGACTACGGACGCGGACACGGCAATCAGGACGTGGTCGCCGCTT
>JAZNVY010000317.1:0-3176 GCA_045593105.1 Eubacteriales bacterium | reverse complement strand
CACGGCAGATACCGAGCAAACAACGGCTTGCGACGGATATGCCGATTGTTGCAAAGGGGCAGTTGATCAAAACCTCGGCACAGAATGCCTCCAAAGACAGGTAGGCACTCAAAAGTCGCCTCACTCCGACCATAAAAAAAGAGTGATGCAATGCATCTCTCTTTTTTGAATTGTCTTTGCATATTTGATGATAGTATGATACGATACTTATATAGAAAAATTTTTTCAAAAATATGTGACCTTTCGGGGCGGTCGATCGTTATATAGACAGGAGGAGCGATGCAGATGTTTAAAAACGAACAAAAAAAGTTTGAAGCCTGCTACGAAAAGTACGCCGATATGCTTTACCGCATTGCTCTTTCGTACCTCAAAAATGCAGATGATGCCGAGGACGCGGTGCACGACACCTTCGTGAAGTACATCCACCATCTATTTCATTTCCGGGATCCAAGCCACGAGCGCGCATGGCTGATCCGGGTGACGATCAACCGATGCAAGGATCTTCTGAAGTGCAGTGTGCACAGTCCTCTGGAAGACGCAATGGAGCTTGCGGCCCCCGAGCGTGAACCGACGGTTCTTTCCGCGCTTTCCGCGCTGGAGGACACCTACCGGATCGCCATCACCCTTCATTATCTGGAGGGCTTTACGGTGGAGGAGACGGCAGACCTTTTAGGTCTTTCGGTTTCGGCGGTCAAGATGCGTCTATTGCGCGGCAGGCAACTGCTAAAAAACATCTTAGAAAAGGAGAACAGCGATGTTTGACGATGCTCAAAAAAATGAATACCTCGCCATCAAAGCACCGGCTCGTCTTAAAAAGCGGGTGGAGCACACCTTGACACGCCCTCGCTTTACGGCAAGAGCTTGGACGGCGATGGCCGCGTGCATCGCGTTGGTTACGGTCGTTTCTGTTTTCTCTTTTCGGCAGTTCGCACCGAAAACGGTTTCCTTATCCTACCTCGGCAACGAGGTGACCGGGCAAGAGGTCTCCGTCTCGGGCGAAGTGGAAAAGGCGGTAGCCTTTGGGGCGAAAACCATCGTCCCGACGGGAATTCCGCTTTATGCCCACGCCGCACGGAATACCAAGCTTTCGGTATCCGGCGGCAGTATTCAGATCTTCGACGAGGACGGCGCTTTATTATCGGTCGGCACCGATCTGACCCTCGACGCCCCGGCGGAGATCCGATGGGACGTCTCGGACCTTCCCACCGGAAGCTACACCCTTTCCCTTGCGACAGAGATCTACGAAGTCCGAATCGACGCCGAAAACGGCACCATGTTAATTTATAATAAGGAGAAAAAACAATGAAAAAGATTTCGATTATTGCCATTCTGACCCTCATCGTCATGCTGGTAGCATCCTGCGGCGGCGACAAAGCCCCCGTTTCTTCCTACAAGGATTCCCTGGAAGTCATCAACACCGTATGGGGCGCTTACGCCGAAGCAGACAAGTTCCCTGCAGGCGGCGGTGATTCCGCAAACCTCAGCATGGAGGGCCCCGGAAAGTTTGACCACACCAACAAGGAAGAGCTGGACACCACCCTCGCTCTGCCTGCTTCCCAGGCTGAGAAGATCGACGATGCCGCTTCCATGATGCACATGATGAACGCCAACACCTTCACCGCCGGTACCTACCGTCTGGTAGAAGGCACCGACGTGGACAGCTTTGCAAAGGCTGTGAAGGAGAACCTGGATGCACGCCAGTGGATGTGCGGCTTCCCCGAGAAGTTCGTCATCATCAACACCGGCAGCTACGTCATCACCGCTTTCGGTAACGGTCAGATCATCGACACCTTCAAGACCAACGCCACCTCCACCCTGGAGAACGCTAAGGTCGTCTTAGAAGGCGCCATCGCAGCATAATGCTTTTTTCCAGTATCCCATTTTTATATTATTTTCTACCCTGCGTCATCCTTTTATATCTCATCGCTCCCAAACGCTTAAAAAACTTGGCGCTCTTTCTTTCCAGCTTAGTTTTTTATGCGTGGGGCGAGCCGAGATTTGTGGTGATCATGCTGATCTCGGTGACGGTGGGCTATCTCTCGGGGCTTCTCCTGGAGAAGCATCGAGGGAATAAGCTGCTCCTGCTCATCAGCGTGGCGATCCCCCTTGCCTTTTTGCTCTACTTTAAATACGCAGACTTCTTTTTGGCAAACTTCGCCGCGGTGACCGGGCTTTCCGTCCCCCTTTTACGGGTGACGCTGCCCATCGGGATCAGCTTCTACACCTTCCAGATCGTCAGCTACCAGATCGACGTCTATCGTGGGGCGCGCGCGCAGAAAAACCCCATCAATCTGGGCACCTTTATCGCACTCTTTCCCCAGTTGATCGCAGGACCCATCGTACGGTACGTGGACATCGAGGAAAAACTGGAAAGCCGCACCCATTCTATGGAGCTGATCACCAAGGGCATCCGGCGGTTTTGCGTGGGGCTTGGCAAAAAGATCATCATTGCCAACACCCTTGCCACCCTTGCCGGTATGGCGACGGAGGCTTCCCAGCCGTCCGTCCTCTTTTACTGGCTCTCTGCCCTTGCGGCGGCGCTCCAGATCTACTTCGATTTCTCCGGTTATTCTGATATGGCCATCGGGCTTGGGCATATTTTCGGGTTCCGCTTTTTGGAGAACTTCAATTATCCCTTTATCTCCCGGTCGGTGACGGAATTTTGGCGGCGGTGGCATATGTCGCTGGGAAGCTGGTTCCGGGACTACGTCTACATCCCCATGGGCGGAAACCGCGTCAGCAAGCCGCGCTGGATCTTCAATATCCTGACGGTCTGGATGCTGACCGGATTTTGGCACGGGGCGGAATGGACCTTCATTCTTTGGGGGCTATTCTTTGCGGTGTTCCTGGTGCTGGAAAAATTCTTGCTGGCAGGCTTTTTGCAAAAGCATCGAATTCTTTCCCACCTCTACGTTGCCCTGCTGACCCTGGTCAGTTTCACCATTTTCAACAGCGGCAACATCGAAGGAATGGCGGCATCCCTTTCCGCTCTGTTTGGCGGAGCCGGGCTCCCGCTCATTTCTGCTGAGACGATCTATTATTTGAAAAGCTACGCGGTCATTCTGACCATTGCGCTCATCGGATCCACGCCGCTCCCCAAAAATATCATCAAAAAAATACCGGAGAAAGCCCGGAACCTGCTGGAGATCGGCTACGTGCCGGCGGTACTCACCGTC
>JAZNVY010000316.1:0-4183 GCA_045593105.1 Eubacteriales bacterium | reverse complement strand
GCTTCTCCAGCCTGTCCATTGCCTTCATGAGCTCCACGCTTACCGACAGCGCCCCGATGATCACCATCAATGCCGTAAACCAGTGCATACCGTAACCTCCTTAATACCGCAGCGCACTCCGCAGCTCCTCGATGGGTATGTGCAGCGCCCTTCCAAGAGCCAGCAGCTCCCCCAGCGTGAAGTCCTCCGGCTTCTTCTTCCGGCGGCTCATGGTCGCCGGATCCATCTCCACCTTGCGGGCCACCGCCGATGCGCTGGTCTCCTGCAGCGCCATCGCGCCCCACAGCAGCGTCACCATGGCCTCGCCCTTCTTCTCGATCAACGGTTTTACCCTCGGCACCGCCGCCCCTCCTCTCTAAAAGGTTTAGTTAAACTAAACCAATACCGCAAAAAAATAGCTCGGAATCTCACCGTATCTGATGCCAAGGAAGTTGCAAATGCTGCACATCTCATCCTGCGTAAACTGGCTTCCGCCGTTTAACTTGATGCTGTACGTGCTGGGGGTAATATTTGCCGCCTCGGCTACCATTCTATCGGTCTTTCCAAGCTGTACCGTTCTCGCTTTCAGCTGCGAGTAGTCATATTTTCTCTTCTGATCGCTCTTGGTCTTCATCACTTTTTCCTCCCCTCGTGGTTTAGATTAACTAAACCATAGCACAACATCTTGTGATAGTCAATAGGGAAGTTTCTATTTTTATAAACTTTTTTTCGATTTCCCTCAATTTCGTATTGATTTATCTAAACCGCAGGTATATAGTAAAGGTATCTCATTCAAAAAAGAGGTGATTTTTGTGGCTAACAAAGTAAGCTGCGCCAGCAGAATCAGCGCCGGACTTTCTGTCAGAAACATGACCCAAGCTGATCTCTGCCGCAAGACAGGTATCCCCAAAAGTGCTATGAGCCAGTACGTGAACGGCGCTATTGTCCCGCGGCAGGATCGCACATTTTTGATTGCCGCCGCTCTCGATGTCAACGAGGCGTGGCTCATGGGCTTTGATGTCCCGATGGAGCGCTCCGAGGCAAAACAAGCGTTACTTAAATATATCGACTCTCTCAACGATGATCAGGCCGCTTTTTGCCTCCGCGTCCTCAAGGCCGCCTTGGAAGAAGAGAAATAAGGGGGGGTAGGTCTTATGAAAGAGAAACTTGGCAACATTTTGTTGTTCGTCCTTTTTTTCACCGGACTTCTTGGTGGAGGATTTAGTGTTTACCGTTTTCTCGATTTTATCCACTGCCCTGAAATTATCTCTGATGTTGTCGGTCTTGCCTATGTTTGTGCTTACGGCCTCATTTTTGGCAAAACATCTCTCGGCGGAAAAACTGCCGAGGAACGAGCATACAAAGAAGGCTTTGCAGACGGTCAGGTAGAGCAGGAGGAGCGCAATCTTTTGAGTGTTGCCGGTGCTTCCCAATTTCAGTATAAGCGTGGCTATGACGAAGGGTTTGCCGCAGGCACCAAGGATGCACAGGCCCGCGTGGATCAGGTCTATGTGGAGCTGTTGCGCATGCAAAAGAATCCTTATACCGGCGTTCCTATTACCACGCAGGCGCAGTATTATCAGTACCTCGAACAGAAGAAGGCCGCCGCAGCTGCTCGCCAAACCCAAAGCACCCCCACCGAAGAATAACAGGAGGATCTGTCTATGCTTTCATTTACCATTAAGCCCGGCGAAAAGCCTGCGGATCGCGAGGTTGAGCTTGGTTTTTCCGGTTCTGCCGAAACCCTTGCCACCGAGACCCTGTGTATGGTCAGCTCTTTATATTTCCGTTTGAAGGAGCGGGACGGCGACGAGACCGCCGACTGGTTTAAGCGCTTGGTCATTCGTGGCCTCACCACCTACGGCGAGGTTCTGTGGGCTGCCGACGACAATGCCATCCGTTTCCTCGCCGCCGCATTTGAGCGCGACCAAGAGCACACCGACGAGTAATAACAGGAGGATCTGACTATGCTTTCATTTACCATTAAGCCCGGCGAAAAGCCCACGGATCGAGAAACCGATCTGAGCTTTTCCGGCTCTGTCGAAACCCTTGCTGCCGAGACCCTGTGCATGGTCAGCGATCTTTATTTCTGCTTAAAAGATCGCGATGGCGAAGAGTCCGCCGATTGGTTCAAGCGTTTGGTCATTCGCTGCCTCACCACTCATAGTGAGGCTTTGTGGGCAGATCCTGACGGCATTCTTCATTATCTCGCCGCCGCATTTGAGCGCGACCAAGAGAACACCGCCGCAGCTGCTCGTCAAACCCAAAACAGCCCCACCGAGTAGAAGAAAACTTCGCATAATATGTAAATATCTTCTTCACAAGCGCAGTTTTTTCAAATTTTCCGCATTTTTTCTGTTGACAAAACCCAGCCATGGGCATAATATGATGGTGTGGCGCTGTTGCGCTGCGCAACATGTTAAACAGGCCCCTGGTAGTAAGCATCCCGCCTATATGGGAGTTGCTGAATCCTGGGGCCTTATTATTTTATACAGGAGGTTTCTATGATAAGAACCGCAATCCTTGTAGACGGAGGCTTTTACCGCAAACGCGCCAAGTACCTTTGGGGCGAAAAAGATGCACAGAAACGAGCCGAGGAGTTGGTAGCTTACTGCAAAGCGCATTTGAAAGACCCGCATGATGCAGAGCCGCACCGTCTTTACCGTGTTTTTTACTATGATTGTGCTCCAATTGGTCGCAAGACGGTTTATCATCCTCTCACAAAGAAGAATGTTGACCTCGAAAAATCCGATACATACACATGGTCTACCGCCTTTATGGAGGAATTGAAGAAGAAACGTAAGTTTGCCTTGCGGCTTGGTCATTTATCTGATCAAGTGTATTACAACCTTAAACCGTCTGTAACTAAGCAACTTCTATCCGGTAAGCGCAAGCTGGAAGACTTGGCGGAGTCCGACTTTTCTTTTACTGCCCAACAAAAAGGCGTGGATATGAAGATCGGTGTAGACATTGCCTCCTTGGCCTACAAGCACGAGGTAGACCAAATTATTCTTATTGCCGGAGACAGCGATTTTGTTCCTGCTGCCAAGTTGGCTCGACGCGAAGGGATAGATTTTGTCCTTGATCCGATGGGCAGCGTTATCCGTGACGATTTGTTTGAGCACATCGATGGCCTCCGCTCTCCTTGGAGACGCAAAAACAAGGCCAAGGTACAGAAAGTCGCCCCTCCGCGTGACGGAACTTGTTAGTCACCATCAAACTCAAAACAGCCCGGCAGAGCCGAGCTGTTCTGATCACTAAGCAGAGCGCAGGTCATCCGCCAAGATACACGGCGCTTCTGCTGTCGTTTCTTCAATTTGTTCCGCCGCGAAGGCGATCACCGGCAAACCGTTTTCTGCCAGTTCTTTGTTGATCCGCTCCAAGCGGCGCAGGATGGTTTGCATCTGCGCGGGGGTCAGTTCCTCGATGAAGGTTTTCAGTTTTTCTTTAGCACTCATATGCTTTACCCCTTGTTCCTCTAATTTTTTATAGTAAAACCTTCTAATATTTTAATTGATGCCCGGCCACCGTGCCACCAGTGACCGGGCTTGCCGCCGGTGAGTCGTGTCCCTTGCACGTTTTCCAAGCGTTTTGTCCAGTCCTCGACTGTGATTGGATTCTATCATTTCACCGAATGATTCGCCAGCGGAACATTTTGCCACAATATACACAATCGTGAAATATTGATCACTTTTGTGTATTCTCCTTGAAAATCTTTATAAAAACAATACAACGGAGGATTTTTTCTATGCCTTTCCGCTCTATTTCACAGTTTGAAGAAAAACCCTACAACCGCTGCATTGATTGTATCCATATCGGCGTCCACTGTGACGGCCCCAATTTCTTTGCCATGGAAATATCCCGCATTGCCGAGTGGTGCCGCCTCCGCAAAGACTATCTTCACCACAAAGATTCCAAGTGGACAAATGAATATATTGCCGAGCAGGCCGGCGTTTCTTACACAACCGTTTGCAAGGTTATGGCCGGCAACATCGACGATCTCCGCGTGTCTACCCTTGCGGCCATTCTCCGCGTCTTGATCAACGGCACATGGGGACAATACCCCTGCGCCCTTGCCTCCGGCGAGATCGACTACCAGCCCGAATGTCAGCGCCTACAGGAGCTGCTTGGCTCAGAAATAGCCAAGACCAATTACTTGAAGAAACAAATTGAGTTTAAGGACGAGCAGTTCAAAGCCTTGATG
>JAZNVY010000315.1:0-1644 GCA_045593105.1 Eubacteriales bacterium | reverse complement strand
CAATGGGATCCCCCAGATCGACGATCGCCAGCTTTACCTTCATCTTTTCCGGCAGAATGCTCTTGATATAGACCCCTACATAGCGATCCACTTCTGCCTGCTCCGTCAGTTCTGCCAGCCCGGCGAGGTTTGGCGCAAGTTCCACAAAGATACCGTAATTTTCCACACTGCGGATGATGCCGCCCACCGTCTGCCCGGCTTCAAATTGGCAAACGTTCTCCTCCCAGGTTCCCAAAAGCTCTTTATGGGAAAGTAAAAAACGCTTATTCTCCCGATCCACCTGCAACACCACCGCCTTGATATGCATTCCGCATACAAACCGATGATCCGGATGGCGAATGCGCGAGACCGAGATACGGTCAATGGGGATCATGGAAATAACGCCGCACCCCAGATCTACAAACGCGCCAAACTGCTCTAAATGGGTCACGCGCGCGTCCACCACCATCCCCGGCTCCAAGGTTTCCAGTAAATAGTCCAAGCATCGTTCCTGAGCTTCACGCCTTGAAAGAAGCGCCATTTTGCGATTTCCCACCGTCATAAAGCCCTTCACGACAAAACTGACCATTTTATTGACCCGGGTAATGATGGCTACGTCCTTGACCGTCCCCTCCCGGATCCCGATCGCCGCGTCCTCGCGAGGAATATATCCACTCATGGAACCCAGATCCACGTATAGATTATGCCCACTATCGCAAAGGGTGCACCGCGCCTGAAGGATTAACCCCTCTTCCTTGGCGCGCAGTAACCCCTGCTCCGTTTCCAGATACGGCCGCTCTTCGGCACGCACCGTCCCCTCCGGACGGTATGCTTCCTTTATCATTTTGATCCATTCCTTTCCAACCGTTCTTGGTTAAATATATATGAAACCATAAGGAAATCTATAACTTATTTTGGCAAACTTACGATTGAAAAAAGCGGTAATTTTTGATATACTATATAAAGGAAAATTTTGTTTTCTTGGAGGGTGCACGATGGATGTACAACTTTCGGATATTCTAATCATGAAAAAGCAGCATCCCTGCGGCTGTAACCGCTTCCAGGTCCTCCGTATCGGGATGGATTTCAAGATCCGGTGCACCGGGTGCGGCCATGAGATCATGGCACCCCGTAAAAGCATCGAGAAAAATATCAAGAGAATTGAGCGTGAAACCGATGATCAATAAACTTCAACTCATCGCGGAGCGGTATGACGAAATCAACCTGCAGCTCTCCGACCCCAATATCATCAGCGACCAGGAGAACTATAAGGCGCTGATGAAAGAATATAAGCAATTGACCCCGGTTGTGGAAAAATTCCGGGAGTATCAACGCTTTGCCGCCCACTTTGAGGAGGCAGAGGCCATGCTCAAGGAAAACACCGACCCGGAGCTTCGGGAATTGGCCGAGCTGGAATATAAAGAGAATAAGGCCGGTATGGAGGCCTGCACCGAGGAATTAAAGATCCTGCTCCTCCCCCGGGACGAGCGCGACGATAAAAACGTCATTATCGAGATCCGCGGCGGCGCCGGCGGCGAAGAGGGGATGCTTTTTGCGGCCACCCTCTTTCGGATGTATACCATGCACGCCGATGCAAAAGGCTTCCGCTATGAGGTACTGAACCTGAATGATACCGAATTGGGCGGTATTAAAGAGATTGCCTTC
>JAZNVY010000314.1:0-5409 GCA_045593105.1 Eubacteriales bacterium | reverse complement strand
AGAACGACATGGCTACGATCCGACTTTGCTATCAAGACGGCGCGGTCTATTTGGACGGCGAGAAGCTTTTGGATCGCTCGGCGTTATTGCTGCGCGGCGATCATAACGTAGAAAATTTCATGGCCGCGGTTCTGGCGGTCAAGGATCTGGTGACGCCGGAGATCATTGCAGAGGTGGCAAGCACCTTCGGCGGCGTCCGCCATCGGATGGAATTCATCCGGGAGCTGAACGGCGTGAAGTTCTATAACGATTCCATCGGTTCTTCGCCCACCCGTACCATCGCCACCCTCCATAGCTTTGACCGCAAGGTGCGGCTGATCGCCGGCGGCTATGATAAAAAGATCCCTTACGATGCGTTGGGTCCGGTGGTGCCGGAGCGTGTGGAGAAGCTTTATCTCTGCGGTGCTACGGCGGAAAAGATCCGGGATGCGGTGCGCGTCCATGCCCCCGATTTCCCCATGGAGCTCTATCGGGATCTTCGTACCGCCATTGAGACTGCCTATCAAGAGGCCAAGGAAGGGGATATCGTACTGCTTTCTCCGGCCTCTGCCAGCTTTGACCAGTTTAAGAATTTTGAGGAACGGGGCGATTATTTTGCCGCCGTTGTAAAGGAATTGCTATGAACAAACTCCGAAATTATCTATTTGAACTTTGCGGTGAGCATCTGCCCTCCGGCTTTGAGTCGGCGGTGCAGAGTGCCAAGGATCTCCTTGCGCCGCTGGTGGATGAATGCTATACCGATCGTGCCGGTAACCTCATCGGTGTTCGCAAGGCGGGAATTCCCGGCGCGAAGAAATTGCTTTTGGACGCCCATCTTGACGAAATCGGCTTGATGGTGACGAAGATCGACGAGCATGGTTTTATCCATTTTACCAACTTAGCAGGCTTTTCGCCCGTGAGTTTGCCGGCGGCGATGGTGACCGTCAAGGGCGTCCGTCCGTTGCCCGGCGTGGTGGCGACCCTGCCGCCCCATCTTTTGACGGATGAGGAGCAGAAAAAGCCACTCCCCATGAAAAAATTGGTGATCGATATCGGCTACCCGGCGGAGCGTGCCAGGGAACTGGTCAAGGTGGGAGATCCCATCGTCCTGCGCCAGAGCTGTGCGGATCTGCTGAACGACCGGGTGACCGGCAAGGCGCTGGATAACCGCGCCGGCGTGGCGGTTCTTTTGGACGTCCTTGCGCGGCTTCAGAAACTGCCGTTGCCGGTGGATCTTTATACCGTCTTTTCCGCAGGCGAGGAGTTCAGCGGCTTCGGTGCGCGCCATGCCGCCTGGGACATCGCTCCGGACGAGGCGCTGGTGGTGGACGTGACCCACGGCATCTCAGGCGGAACCCCCAAGGAAAAAGCCTTCCCTCTGGGCAGCGGTGCCGTCGTCTGCATCGCCCCCGTTCTGAATGGGGAAGTGACCGACCTGCTTTTTGAGCTGGCGGATAAAAATGAACTCCCCTATGCCCGAGAAGCCGCTCCCGGCCGGACGGGCACCAATAGCGATTATATTGCCGTCAGCCGTAACGGCGTGCCCACCGGGTTGGTCTCCATTCCGCTCCGCTATATGCATAGCGGCTGTGAGGTGGCGGATCTTAAAGATCTGCAGGCCTGCTCCCGGCTGATCAGCCGATACGTTTTGAAGGGAGGCGTCAAGCATGAATAAGCAACTTAGTTATCTGACCTCTCTTTTTGGCGCCTCCGGCAGCGAAGGAGACGTACGCCAGGCGATCCTCAATGAGATCAAGGATCATTGCGATAAAATTGAAGTTGATCCCATGGGCAATATTATTGCCTTTAAGCGCGGCTTGATGGAACCCTCCGTCACCTTGATGCTCTCTGCCCATATGGACGAGGTGGGCTTGATGGTGACCCATATTGATGGGGACGGTTATCTGAAATTTGAATCCGTCGGCGGAATTGATCCGCGGATCCTGCCGGGGATGCACGTCGTCATCGGTCGGAAAAAGCATCACGGCGTCATCGGCGTTCTGGCACCGCACCTTTCTAAGGATGAGGAAAAAGCACCCAAAATCGAGGATCTTTGTATCGACATCGGTGCAGTGAGCAAAGAGGATGCGGAAACCTATGTAAAAGTCGGGGATATGATCGGCTTTGAAAGCGATTATCAGGAATTCGGTGAGGGGCTGGTTCGTGCCAAGGCGTTGGACGACCGTACCGGTTGCTACGTACTGATCGAGCTTTTGAAAAAGGATCTTCCCTTTGATGCTTATTTCGCCTTTACCGTGATGGAGGAGGTGGGGTGCCTCGGTGCGGCTACCGCCGCCTTTGGTATTCGTCCGCAGTACGCTATGGTTTTGGAAGGAACCACCGCCGGAGATATCCATACGGACGGAAACAAGACTTCCGTTTGTAAGGTAGGGGACGGACCGGTGCTTTCCTTTATGGACGGCGGTACCATCTATGACCGCGAATTCTACCGCCTGGCGATGGAGGCGGCGAAGGAAGCCGATATTCCGGTGCAGACCAAGCAGGCGGTAAGCGGCGGCAATGAAAGCGGTACTATCCAGCGCACCTGGGGCGGATGTAAGGTGTTGGCGCTCTCCGTGCCCTGCCGGTATATCCATACTCCCGTCAGCGTGGCGTCTCTGGAGGATATCGAGAACACCCTCCGCCTGACCCAGGCAATTCTGAATAAGCTACTTTGAGGTGAAGATGATGATCAATGAAATTCGTACGTTGGTAGAGCTCCCCGGTGTTTCCGGGAACGAAACTGCGGTTTCGGAATATATTAAGGGGCAGATCCTGCCCTACGTGGATAAGGTTTATACGGACACCCTCGGCAACTTAGTGGCCGTCCGCAAGGGTGAAGGCCCCAAGGTAATGCTGATGGCGCATATGGACGAGATCGGTCTGGTGGCCAATTTCGTGGATGAAAAGGGCTTCGTTCGGGTATCCGCCGTCGGCGGCGTGGACGCTAAGATGGTATTGGGCCGCCCCGTTAGGTTTGAGAATGGCGTTTTAGGCGTCTTTATCACCGGCGATGAGAAGAAAGAAAAACTGACGGTCGCCGATTGCTTTGTGGATATCGGTGCATCTGACAGAGAAGAAGCCCTCGGTCGGATCGAGATCGGGATGACTGCCGGATTTCAGAGCGAGACCTTTGAGACCGGCAATAAGATCGTATCCAACGCTCTGGACGATCGGGTGGGCTGTTATTGCTTGATGGAGACCCTTCGTCGGGTAAAGGAAACGACCTGCGAGGTGTATGCAGTGTTTACCGTGCAGGAGGAGGTTGGTCTTCGGGGTGCAAAGGTCTCCGGCTTTGAGATCGCGCCGGACGTGGCTATCGCTGTGGACGTCACCTTGAGCGGGGACTATCCCGATGGAGAGGAAACTGCCGCCGTCATCGGCAAGGGTACTGCCATCAAGCTCCGTGACCGCTCTGCTATTTGTAATAAAGAGATCGTGGAGGATCTGGAGAACCTGGCCTCCCGTAAGGGAATCACGGCGCAGAGAGACGTTCTTTCCGCCGGCGGAACCGATATCGGCAGCGTGCAGCTGCTGGGCAAGGGCGTCCGGGTCAGCGGACTCAGCATCCCGGTGCGGTACTGTCATTCTGCCGTGGAAATGGCAGATCGGAGCGATATCGAAGCGACCGTCGCCTTGCTGACCGCTTATCTTGAAAAATAATTTGCTTTTTATTAATTAATTTGCTATAATAAACTTTAATGTTTATGTGAGGATGTGAAACTTTGCGTTTAAAATGCTTAGACATACAGGGATTTAAGTCATTCCCCGATAAGATCAACATCGGCTTTGACCATGGGATCACCGCCATTGTCGGCCCCAACGGTTCCGGTAAGAGTAACGTTTCCGATGCCATTCGCTGGGTATTGGGCGAGCAGTCCAACAAAAGCCTCAGAAGTACCAAGATGGAGGACGTCATCTTCTCCGGTACCGCCAAGCGGAAGCCCCAGGGCTTTGCTGAGGTTAGCCTGACCATTGATAATAGCGACCACGCTTTGAGTGTGGACTATAACGAGGTGATGATCACCCGTCGTTATTATCGAAGCGGTGAGAGTGAATATTTCATCAATAAATCGCCTGCCCGTCTCCGGGATATCCACGAGCTTTTCATGGACACCGGTATCGGTCGGGACGGTTATTCCATCATCGGTCAGGGAACCATCGACCAGATCCTTTTAGGGAAGAGCGAGGAACGCCGCTCCATGCTGGAGGAGGTGGCAGGTATCTCCAAGTTCCGTTACCGCAAGAACGAAGCGGAGCGGAAGCTGAACGCCACCGAGGAAAACCTGGTTCGCCTCGGCGATATCGTCGGTGAGCTGGAGGAGCGTCTGCCCGGATTGGAGCGCCAGGCGGAAAAGGCGCGAAAGTTCTTAGCGATGTACGAGGAAAAGAAAGATCTTGAGATCGCCCTCTGGCTGGAAGAACTGGAGCAGATCAAGGAAAATGCCCGAAAGATCGACGAGCAGCACGCCATCGCCAAGGGGCAGCTGGACGGCTTGACGGTGGAAGTGGATAATATCGAGCAGGAGATCAATCAGCTCTTCGAGGAGAATATCCGCATCACCACCGAGATCGATACCATCCGCCAGCAGCAGACTGCTTGGGAAGAGCAGCTGGGTGCTATCTCCTCTCAAAAAGCGGTGCTGGAGAGCCAGGCTGAATTTGAGGAGGGCGTCATTGCACGCTTAGAGCAGGAACTGACGACGGTGGGCTCCCGGAAAGAGGAGACCGAGGCTCAGATCCTGCAATTGAACGAAGATATTGAGAATAAGACGGCGGAGATCCGTGCCATCGATGAAAAGATCGACGCCATTATCGAAGAGATCAAGGCCATCACCGCCAAGAGCGAGGATCAGCAGCGTAAGACCGGCGCATTGCAGGAAAGCCTGCAGGAAAACAGCGCCGAGCGTAACCGCCTGCAGATGGAGATGATCTCCGTCCGCTCCGGCATCGAGTCCTATCAGAAGCGGATCGCCGATCTGGCGGAAGCCCGTGCCGCTCAGCAGGAGCAGACGGCGGCGGTGGAGGAAGAGCTTGCTGCGCTGAAACTGCAGCAGAAGGAGAAGGAAGAGGAAAAGGAAAGCGAGCAAAATGCTTCCGCCGGCCTTCGTAAAATGCTGGAGATCAAGGATCGCGTCTATAGAGAAGCCCTGGAGGCGGAGCAAAAATGTGCCGCCGAGCAGAATGCCTTGGAGCAACGCAGTCGGATCCTTTCGGAGATGGAAAAGCATCTGGAGGGCTTTGGCGGTGCGGTGAAGCTGGTGCTGGAGCAGAGCCGCAGAGGGATCTTGCAGGGCATTGTCGGCCCGGTCTCTCAGCTGATCAAGGTGGATGAGGAATACCTGGTGGCGGTGGAAACTGCGCTGGGTGCCGCTATCCAGAATATCGTCACCAAGGATAACGTGGCGGCAAAGAACGCCATGCTTTGGC
>JAZNVY010000313.1:0-4838 GCA_045593105.1 Eubacteriales bacterium | reverse complement strand
GAAAGATATTCTTTATTTTCAGCAAGCATTTACCTTTCTCAAAGTATGTAACCCACTATGACACTTTCAACTTTTGAAAGTGTCATTTTCTCTTTTGTATAGAAAAACGGAGACTACTTCTTTACGAAGTGTCTCCGTTCGACCTGCTTTTTTCTTATTTTCGATAGATCAATAACGTAAATTCCGTCCGGGTGGTAAAGGTGGGATATTGCGCTAATTTTTCCTTATCCCCGGGCGATGTGCGGTAATAATAGGGGGTCATCATAAAGAGGGCTTGCAGCTCCTCATTACTCTTCAGGGTGATCTCATTTTGAATGGGGCAACGCTCCAAAAGCGTCAGCCCCGGCAGGGTCTCCGGCTCCGGCTGATTGGGCTTCGGCGTATCGTAGACCGCCGATTTCAGCTCCCAAAGATGATGGATCCCCGGCACCGCGCGAAAGAGATAGCCGCCCTTTTTCAACACCCTTGCATATTCCTCCGCCGCCAAGGGGGAAAAGAAATTGAGAAGCGCATCCACGCTACCGTCCGCCAGCGGCATCCGATAGCAGCTCGCCACCGCTAAGTGGTCGAGTCCCTCTCGCTTCGCCGCCCATTTCAAGGCTTCCTTTGAAATATCAAAGCCGATGACCGTCGCGTCCGGCAGGCGGCGGGCGACACCCTCGGTATACCAGCCCTCGCCGCAGCCGGCGTCGGCGATGATTCCCTTTTCCGCTACGTAAGCAGAGACCTTTTCCGTCAGCAATTCGCGCAAGGGGCTATAATAACCGCGCTCCAAAAACTCCCGTCGGGCGGTGACCATCTCCCGGTCATCCCCATGGTTACGGCTAGCGGAGCGCTGGCTCTGCAGGAGATTGACGTACCCCTGCCGTGCCTTATCGTATGCATGACCGGCAGGGCAACGGTACAGCCGTTCCTCCTCCATCAAAAATGCGCCGCAGACGGGGCAACAAAGGGGGCTCATCGCGTACCTCCGATCCGACGATAGATCAGCGGCTGAGGTTCGGGACGCTCCGCGCCCCATTTCAGCGCCGAAAGATAGCACTCCTCCGCCGCCCGGAAATCCCGGTCGGTACCGGTATACAGCACCGCCAAAGTTTCTCCTTTTTCCACCTGATCGCCGGTCTTTTTCAGAATTTTCAACCCGGCATCAAAGTCGATCTGATCCTCCTTGGACGCCCGTCCGGCACCCAAAAGCATGGCGGACAGTCCGATCTTTTCCGCATCCATCCGGACGATATATCCCTCTTCCGGCGAGAGAATTTCATAAGATGCGACTGTTTTTTTACGTCCTTCTGAAAAGGCAGTAAGATCTCCGCCCTGGGCGGCGATCCATTCCTTCATTTTGGCAAGTGCTTTTCCGCTTTGGAGGGCGTCCTCCGCCGCGTTTTTCGCCTCCTCCGGCGACCATCCGTTGCAGAGGGTCAGCATCTCCGAGGCTAACGCCAGGCAGACCTCACGCAGATCGGCAGGTCCTTCTCCTGCCAGTACCTCCAGCGCCTCCTCCACCTCCAGAGCATTGCCGACGGCAAGCCCCAAGGGCAGATCCATATTGGTGATCAGCGCCGAAACCTTTCGTCCGCAGGCAGAACCGATCTCCACCATCTCCGCCGCCAGCTCTGCGGCGGCTTCCGGGGTTTTCATAAAGGCGCCGCTACCGCATTTGACGTCCAGGACGATCGATTTCGATCCGGCGGCCAGTTTTTTACTCATGATACTGGAGGCGATCAGGGGAATGGAGTCCACCGTCGCCGTCACGTCCCGGAGGGCATAAAGCTTCTTATCCGCAGGGGCGAGATTGCCGCTTTGCCCTGCCACCACCAGCCCGGTGGTTTGGGCGCAGTTCATAAACTCCGCCGAGGAAAGCTCGGTGCGGTAGCCGGGAATAGACTCCAGCTTATCCACCGTACCGCCGGTATGACCTAAGCCCCGTCCGCTCATCTTCGCTACTTTACCGCCCAGCGACGCCACGATGGGGGTCACGATCAAAGTGGTCTTATCCCCTACGCCGCCGGTACTATGCTTATCCACCGTACCGGTGCCCAGGGCAGAAAGATCCACCTGATCTCCGCTCTCCGCCATGGCCATGGTCAGGGCGGCGGTCTCCTCATGGGTCATCCCTTGAAAACAGACCGCCATTGCCCAGGCAGACATCTGATAGTCCGGGATCTCTCCATGGGTAAAGCCTTCGATCAAAAAGCGAAGCTCCTGCTCGGTGAGGGTCAGACCTCGCTTCTTTTTTTCAATCAAGTCTACTGCGCGCATCGTCAATCCTCCAGCCGGAAGCTTAAAGGGAGCAACTGCTCCAGGGTATATTCCTCCAGCGTTTCTTCATTTCCTAAAATGATCTTGAAATCGGCGGTGCAGAATTCCGCCATGACCTGCCGGCAGATGCCGCAGGGCGACGCGGCGGCGTCCGCCGCTTCTTTGCCGCCGGCAATGGCGATGGCTTTGAATTTCCGCGTACCGGCGTTGATAGCGGCGGCAAAGGCATTGCGCTCAGCGCAAAGCGTCGCCCCATAAGAAGCATTCTCCATATTGCAGCCGGTAAAGATCCGCCCATCCTCTGCCAAAAGCGCCGCACCCACCCGATAGCCGGAATAAGGCGCATAAGCATTTTCACGCGCCGCCAAGGCTTGATTTAATAAAGTTCTCATAGCATTTTCTCTCCGCAGTGTAATTTTACACCGAACCAATCCGCTACCGTCTGCCCGATATCGCAGAACGTTTTGCGCGTTCCAAGGGCGTGAGGCGGTAAGCCATAGACCAAAATGGGGATATATTCCCGGGTATGGTCGGTACTATCGTCGGCGGGGTCACAGCCATGGTCGGCGGTGATGATCAGCCGATCCTCCGGCTGAAGCTTTTCCAAAAAGCCTGGCAGCCACGCATCAAAAGCGGAAAGCGCCGCCGCATAGCCGTCCCGATCCTGGCGGTGCCCGTAAAGCATATCAAAATCCACCAGATTTACGAAGGCAAATCCCTCGAAATCCTCCTCTGCCAGCCGTAAAGCGGCCGCCATTCCCTCCTCATTGCCATGGGTCGGAATGGAGCGTGCAATGCCGCGCCCGGCAAAAATATCGGCGATCTTTCCAACCGAGACGGTCAAGATCCCGGCGTCTGAAAGGGCATCCAGCACCGTCCGGCCGGTAGGCTCCAGCGAAAAATCCCGGCGGTTGGCGGTACGGGTATAATTACCCGGCGTTCCGACAAAGGGACGGGCGATGACGCGCCCCACGCCCCAGTCGCCGGTCAAAAGCTTTCTCGCCTTACGGCAGAGATCATAGAGTTCTTCCAACGGCACCGCCTCCTCATGGGCGGCGATCTGAAAGACGCTATCCGCCGAGGTATAGACAATGACCTTACCAGTCTTGACCGACTCCTCGCCATAGTCCTTGATGACCTCGGTACCGGAATAGGGCAGATTACAAAGCACGCCCCGACCGGTCACCTCCGTGAACTTTTCCAAAAGCTCCGCCGGAAATCCATCCGGGAAGGTAGGGAGCGGTTTTTCCGAAATTACGCCGGACAGTTCCCAATGCCCTACCGTCGTATCCTTGCCTCGGGAGGCTTCCATGGCGCGGCCATAGGAGGCCAAAGGCTCCGCCTCTGCCCCTAAAAACTCCAGACCCTCGATATTGCCAAGCCCCATTTTTTTCAGATTGGGGATGGAAAATGCCGGGCTTTCAGAGATACTTTTCAAGGTATGGGCACCGCTATCGCCGAAATCTGCCGCATCGGGCAGCGCGCCGGCGCCCACGCTATCCAAAACAATTAAAAATACTTTCATCTTATTTCCTTTATCGAATGGCAACGTTTAACGCCAGCTCCATCATATCGGTGAAGGTGTTCTGCCGCTCGGCAGCGGTCGTTGCCTCACCGGTGACGATGGAATCGGAGATCGTACAAATTGCCAAGGCTTGCTTTTTGCTATAGGCCGCATTCATATAGAGCGCCGCCGCTTCCATTTCCACCGCCATGACCCCCATTTTATTCCAGGAAAGGGTGTCTTCCCCGGCGTCATAGAAGGTATCGGAGGACAAAAGATTGCCCACGTGATAGATCAGACCCAGCTTCTCTGCCTCCTCTGCGGCGGTACGCAAGAGCGCAAAATCCGCGATGGGGGCATAGCTGCCCCGGAGGTGGTACTGCTTGGCATAATCGGAATTGGTGCAGGCACCGGCGCCGAGCACCAGCTCCCGAAGCTTCACGTCCTCCCGGATGGAGCCGGCAGAGCCGATCCGCAGGATCCGATCCACCTCAAAGAAATTGAACAATTCATAACTATAGATCCCCATGGAGGGCATTCCCATGCCGCTTGCCATAACCGAGACCTTTTCACCCTTATAACTGCCGGTATAGCCCTGGATCCCCCGGACGTTATTGACCAGCTCGGCATTTTGGAGATAATGCTCGGCAATAAACTGGGCGCGCAAGGGATCGCCGGGCATCAAAACCGTCTTGGCGAAATCGCCCACTTTAGCATCAATATGCGGTGTTGACATCGTTCTTTTCCTCCTTAATGAGTTTCACAATGGCGCTGGTGCCCAAACGCTCCGCGCCCAGGTTGATCATATCCTCTGCATCCTGCAAAGACCGAATACCGCCGGCGGCCTTGATCTTGATGCCTTTCACGTTTTCGGCAAAAAGGGCAATATCCTCCCGGGTGGCACCGCCGGTGGAAAAACCGGTGGAAGTCTTGATGAAATCGGCACCGCTGGCGCTGACGATCTCGCAAAGCTTGGTCTTCTCCTCCTCGGTCAAAAGGCAGGTTTCAATGATGACCTTCAAAAGCTTGCCGCGGCAGGACTCCTTGACGGCCTTGATCTCCGCCAAAAGGG
>JAZNVY010000312.1:0-7158 GCA_045593105.1 Eubacteriales bacterium | reverse complement strand
AGCAAAAAGCATCATATAAAAAGAAAAAATCGCAGTTCTGCGATTTTTTCTTCCTTTTGGGATATAAAAACTTTTATAAATCTATGTTTTTCTGTGTTTTTTCTTGCTTTTTGCGTTCCGGACTTTTTTTACATCCCCTTTTTATAGTTCTTGGATAATGGAGAATTTTCTTGACAAAAAGAAGTTTTTTTGTTATAGTGAGATCAGAATGATTGCAAACGTTTGCAAAGGGGTGACGAAATGGGGAACAGTACGCTGAAGCAGATCGCGGAAGAGCTGGGTCTCTCCATTTCTACCGTCTCCCGGGCCATCAATGGAAAAAAGGTGGTCAAGGAGGAGACCCGTGCCCGCGTCATGGAGCTGGCGGAGAAGTATTCCTATAGCCCCAATGAGGTGGCAAGAGCGTTGCAAAAATCCTCCACCCAGACCATTGCGGTGGTGTTGCCGGACATTTCCGAGACCTTTTTCGGTACCATCGTCAAGGAGATCGACCGGGTGGTTTCCCGCGCCGGCTATATGCTGATCCTGGCAGATACCCATGAGAAAGCAAAGAAGGAGCATCAGCACCTGGAGATGCTTTATACCCGTCGGGTGGATGCCTTGGTGCTGGCCACCGTCGTGCTGGACGGAAGCTCGGTGCGGCCGTTTATAAAAAGTAAGATCCCGGTGATCTTTATTGATAATATTCCGAATTTAAAAAAGACCGACGCCATTACCATTGATAACCGCAAGGCCGGCCGTCTGGCAGCGGAGTACCTGGCGGAGCGCGGCCATCGGCAGATCGCCGCCATCATCGGCTCCGAGGAGGAGACCACCGGCTATGAGCGGCTGGCAGGCTATCGTGCCGCTCTGGAAGAGTGCGGACTTGTGGCTGAGGAGCGTCTGGTGGCATACGGCGATTACAAGCGTGAGTCCGGCTACCGGGCAATGAAAAAACTGCTGGCACGCCGAGGGGAAGCTCCCTTTACGGCAGTCTACGTCACCTCTGAAATGATGACCTACGGTGCCATGCAGGCCATTCGGGAAGAGGGACTGCGCGTTCCGGAGGATCTTTCGGTGATGGGCTTTGATATCCATGCAGACGGCTATCAGCAAAAGATCACCTCCGTTCGTCAGCCGGAGGCGACCATCGGCCGTCTGGTAGGGGAGCAATTATTAAAACGCTTAGAGACTTCCGGTGAGCGGAAGCACGAACATATTTTTTTAGACCCTTACGTTGAAGAGGGAGACACCGTCCGTTCAATTGAATAAATGGATGAGCGGTGTTTTTCTTTAAGGTGTTTTGCAAACGTTTGCAAGAAAGGAGCGATTTATGAAGATTGCGATCGGCGCAATGCTTTGCGAGGGCAATAGTCTGACCCCGGTCTTGACCCGGTACGAGGATTTCGACTACGCTGCCGACGAAGCGATGTATGAAAAGGTAGCCGTCATGGAGCTTTTGCGTGAGCGAGGCTGCGAGGTGGTTCCCACCCTTTACGCCCATGCCCTGCCCGGCGGTCCGGTGGTGGAGGAGGACTTTCTGCGCCTGGCCGGAGAGCTGGTGGATCGCTTGCCGGCCGAGGGCTTGGACGGCATCTGGCTGTATCTCCACGGTGCCATGTGTGTGGAAAACTTAGGCTCTGCCGAGGAATATCTTTTGCGGATGGTGCGGCAGAAGGTGGGGGAGGAGATCCCTATCTCGCTGGCGCTGGATTTCCATGCGGACAATAGCGATGCCATCCCGGCGCTTTGCAACTGCGTTACCGGCTACCGTACTGCGCCCCATTGCGATCGGGAAGAAACCGAGCAGAGAGCCATGCGGCTTTTATTCAGATGTATTGATCAAAAGATCATGCCCCGTCCCCAGTTGGCACGCGCCAACGTCATCATCTGCGGCGACGCGGTGCAGACCGCCCTTCAGCCCATGAAAGGGATCATGGAGCTGGCAGAGGAGCTGGAAAAACTGCCCGGCATGATGAGTGTGCAGGTCTTCAACGGCCAGCCTTGGATCGACGAGCCTTATAACGGCCCCAATTTCCTGGTGACCCATGAATGGGATACGAAGCTTGCCAAGGAATGTGCCGAGAAATTGGCAAAGCGTTTTTACGACGTGCGCCATGAGTTTGAATTTCTCACCGAGGCGGTGGAGCCGGAGGAGGCCGTCCGCCGTGCTATGAACGCCGAGGAAAAGACGGTCTTTATCTCCGATTCCGGCGATAATACCACCGCCGGCGCCGCCGGAGACCATGCCTTTATGCTAAATCTCCTGCAGAAAATGGGCGCGAAGAACATCCTGCTGGCCGGGATCATGGACGCCGCCGCCTGCGATGCCTGCTACGAGGCGGAGTTGGGCGATACGCTGACTCTGACGGTAGGCGGAAGCCTTTCACCGGACGCAGAAAAGGCGACTATTACCGGCAAGCTGATCCACCGCGGCGATATTCTTTCTTATCAGTATAATAACGCCGGTCCCAGCGCCACTTTGGATTGCGGTGATATGACGGTAGTTATCACCAAAAACCGTGCGGCACTCTGCCGGCCGGATATCTTTGATTCCATCGATCTGGACTATAAGAAGTTCCATATCGTCGTGGTAAAGTTGGGGTATCTGTTCCCCGAACTGGCCGCTGAGGCGGAGCGTGCGATCCTGGCCTTCACGCCGGGCGCATCCACCGAGCGGTTGGAGGATATGAATTTGAAGCGGATCCGTCGTCCGATGTTTCCGCTCGAAGATAATTTTATATAATATTTGAAAGGTAGGAAAAAACATGGCTTATTACAACAGAAGCGAAACCGAAAAAAGATTGGCCGGAGTCCGCGAGATTCTGGCGGCCAAGGGGCTGGATGCCGCTCTGGTCTATTTTGATGAGTTGAACGTGGCCAACGGCTGGTATCTCACCGGCTGGTGCGGTCAGTTCGAGAAGGGCGCCGTCCTGGTTCCCATTCACGGTGAGCCCATCCTGCTGGGCGGTCCCGAGTCCGAGCCCTTTGCAAAGATGGACTCTGCCGTCACCAAGGTTCGTTGCTTCCCGGTTTTCATGGTTCCCGATGAGGAATATCCCAACGCTACCATCATCGATTTCAAGCAGCTCAACGAAGAACTGCGTTCTGAGGGCACCGTCCTGAATAAGATCGGTATCGTCGGTACCACCACCATCCCCCATCAGGTTTACCTGGACGTAGCCGAGGGCTTTGCCGGTGCAGAGCTCATCGATATCACCGAGGAATACGAGGATATGCGTGCTTATAAGTCTCCCTGGGAAGTGGAGCAGGCTACCAAGTCCGTTCAGCTTTGCGATGAGGCTTATGACGCGATGATCAAGGCGATCAAGCCCGGCGCATATGAGTATGAGGTTGCCGCCGCAGGTGAGGCTATCTGCCGTGCCAACGGTGCTCATAGCTTTGCATACAGCACCATCGTCGGCTCCGGCGCCCGTGCCAAGGCCGTCGTTCCCACCGCAACCAATAAGAAGATGGAGGACGGCGAACTGGTCATGATCGGTATCGCGCCCCGTATCAACGGCTATGCCGGTACCTTTGGTGATACCATCCCCGTCAACGGTGAGTACACTCCCCGTCAGAAGGAACTGCTCAACCATATGAGAGAAGCCTTCCGTCTGACCCACGCCATGCTCAAGCCCGGCATGACCGGCCGTGAGATCGACGAGCCCGGTCGTCTGTATTATGAAAAGCACGGACTTTCCCAGTATATCGTTTGCCCCTTCGCCCATTCCATGGGTCTGATGGAAGCAGAAGCTCCCTTCTTCGGTCCCAACGGCGACTTTAAGCTGGCTCCGGGCATGATCGTCAATATCGACGTCAGCTTCTTCGGCCATCCCGAACTGCACGGCGGCCGTATCGAGACCGGCTTCGTCATCACCGAGGACGGTTGCGAGCCTCTGTCTCCCAAGCTTTTTGACTACTTTATGAAAGATCTGTAAGGAGAAATATTATGAACGAAATCGGATATAAGCATTATATGTTCGTAGACGGCGACCTGCCCGGCAACGGCGACGATATGACCCTGCCCGGCCATGAGGCGCTGATGATCACCAACCGCAATGCAGAGGACGCCCATATCCTCGTCAACCTCTATTTTGAGGATAAGGATCCCATCAAGGGTCTGCATCTGACCGTTCCGGCTGAGCGGGTCATCTGCATCCGTACCGATCTGCCTATCTGCGAGGAAGAGTTCCAGATCCCCTTCGGCCAGTATTCCCTGGAGCTGGAGAGCGATATCGCAGTCTGCGCCAGCTTCGGCCGTCTGGATCGCCGGCATAACCTGGGTTATTATGTGACCGGCTACTGCGCGGTATAAGAAGATGAAGCGATTTACGTTGTATTCCCGGCTGAAGCCGGAAAAGGTGGAGGATTATATCCGCCTGCACGCTGAGCCCTGGCCGGAACTGATGGAGCTTTTGGAGTCCTGCCATATCCATCATTATTCCATCTCGCTCAAGGGGGATGAGGTATTTACTTATTACGAGTATACCGGCACCGACTATGAGGGCGATATGGCGCGGATGGATGCGAGCGAAGTGATGCAGCATTGGTGGACGTTTTCCAAGCCCTGCTTCCTGCACCACGAAGAGGGTCACTACTACGATGACCTGCAGGAAGTCTTTTATAAGGAGTAAAGAAATGAAAAATATTTTGACCGCTCCCTTTGTGGAGGAAATGAAAAAGACGACGGCGAATATGTACCGTCTGGGCTGGGACGAGCGTAACGGTGGCAATATCAGCTATATGCTGGATGAGGCGGAAGTGGCGGAGTACCTGGATCTTTCCAAGGTGATCCGCACCATCCCCACCGGCTTTGACGCCACCGATCTGATCGGCAAGATCTTTATCGTCACCGGTACCGGTAAGTACTTCAAGAACGTAGAGTTTGACCCTGCCAATAATCTGGGCATCATCCGCATCGCAGAGGACGGTACCACCGCTGAGCTGCTCTGGGGCTATGAGGACGGCGGCAAGTTCACCAGCGAACTGCCTGCCCACCTGATGAGCCATATGGCACGCCTGAAGGTGGATCCCGAGAACCGGGTCGTGATGCATAGCCATCCCACCCATACCCTGGCGATGAACTACGTTCATGAGCTGGACGAAAAGAAATTTACCCATACCCTTTGGGAGATGTGCACCGAGTGTATCGTGGTGTTCCCGGACGGTGTTGGCGTCCTGCCCTGGATGCTTTGCGGTACCAATTCCATCGGTGAGGCGACCGCTAAGAAGATGGAAGAGTTCCGCCTGGTGGTCTGGGGAATGCACGGCATCTACGGCGCCGGCAAGACCATGGACGAAACCTTTGGCTTGATCGAAACGGTGGAGAAAGCGGCCGAGATCTATATGCTGACCGCCGGCCTGCCCCGGGTCAACACCATCAAGGATACCGAGATGGTGGAGCTGGCTGAATTTTTCGGTGTCAATTACCGCAAGGATTTTTTGAACCTATAATTTTAAAAAAGAGAGATCTTTCGATCTCTCTTTTTTCATAGACAAATCATGGAAGTAATGATATAATTTTATCAAAAAGAAAAATGGGAGGAAATATGAAAGAATACGGTTATTTTTCCGAAAAACGATTTATTATCACTGATCGGGATACTCCTCGCCATTGGTATAATTACTTTTTTAACGATGAGTACGTCACCTTTGTGTCGCAGGTGGGCTTTGGCCAGGGACTTGCGCAGGATCAGATGGGAAACCGGATCCAGGTGGTGGACGACCGTGCGATCTATATCGCCGATGGGGAGCGCTATTGGCTGGCCACCGGTCTGCCGGTGCAGGAAAAGCTGGAGGACTTCCGCTGTGTCCACGGAATCGGTTATACCGATATTGTGATGAAGCAATATGGCATCGTCTCGGAGTGCCGCTTCTTCGTTCCCAATGAGGGAAAGCGGGAGTGCCTGCGGGTCATCGTGCGTAATGAGTCGGAGGAGACCAAGACCTTAAAGGTGGTACCCTACTATGCGACGGCCATTGACGGCGTTTATCAGCCTCAGGGATATGAGACCAACTGGGGTAATTTCTCTCCGGAAAAGAATAGCGCGCTGGCCACCGGCTTTTCCAAGCTTGGGTTGCCCAAAAGCTGTCGGCAGTATGCCTACCTGACCTCCTCTGAACCTGTTACCGGCTTTGATACCCGGAAAAATGCTTTCATCGGGCCTTACGGTACGAAAATACAGCCCAAGGCCATGATGGAAAACCTCGGTTGTACCGGCACCGATTGTATTGCCGAAAAGATCTGCCTGGCAGTGGAAAATACCGTGACCCTTGCTCCGGGCGAGGAAAAGGCGTTCTATTATACCGTCGGTACGGAGGACGCCATAGAAAAGATTCCCCAGTATAACGGAGCGGAATTGGAGCGGCAGTTTGAAGAGATGGTAGCCAAGCACCGGGCGATCTGCGAGGGCGTGGAGATCGAGACCCCCTGGCAGGATCTCAATGATCTCTTTAACGACTGGTTGAAGTACCAGACCAATATGGGCTCTCGCTGGGCGCGTGTACGCCATAACGGCATCCGGGATCTGACCAGCGATACGGAATGTCTCGGTTGCTTCCGGGCGGAGCTGGCGGCGGATCGCCTTTGCCGGGTAATGACCTATCAGTATGAAAACGGATATGCGCCCCGTACCTTTATGGACGGCAAGGTGCAGGATAAAAACTTCTCCGACAATATGGTATGGATGGTCTTTGCCGCTCATGCCATCACCAAGGAACTCGGGGATCTGGACTATTTGAAAAAAGAAGTTCCCTTTAATAACGGCGCGGTTGCCTCGGTTTATGAGCACGCTAAGCGCGCGGTGGAGTTTTTATGGAATTTCACCGGTCATGACGGTCTCGTCCGTATCTGGGGCGGGGACTGGAATGATACTATGAAGGAAGTGGGGATCGGCGGAAAAGGCGTCAGCGTATGGCTCTCTATTGCTTTTGTACGTGCGGCAAAGATGCTTTCTCAGATGGCATCTTGGCTGGGTAAGACCCAGGATGCTAAGGATGCCATGGAAAAAGCGGCGGTAATGGAAGCTCGGGTCAATGAATTTGGCTGGGACGGAGATCGCTATCTCTATGCCATCTCCGATGAACGTTATCCCATCGGCGCCAAGGAATGTAAGGAAGGTTCTATGTTTGCCCTTCCCCAGCTTTGGAGCGTACTGGCAGACTTTGACCAAGAGC